>NZ_BAAJYR010000641.1:0-1434 GCF_057546605.1 Acidovorax sp. KPB24-03
TGCGCGGGCTGCGCCTGGGGCTGCTGCTGGATGCCGGCTGCGGCCTGCCGGTGGACCCCGAGGTGCGCGCCGCCGTCGAGCAGGCCGCGCGCTGGTTCGAGGCGGCCGGTGCCCGGGTGGAGCCCATGGCGCCCTTCATGACGCCGGGCATGCTCGATGGCATGGACCATTTCTGGCGCATGCGCTCCTACACCGACCTGCAGACCCTGCCCGAGGAGCGGCGCGCCCGCGTGCTGCCCTACATCCGTGCCTGGGCCGACAGCGCCGCGGGCCTGTCGGGCATCGAAGTGTTCCACGCCAGCCAGCAGTTCCACGCGACGCGCGTGGCCACGGTGCAGGCCTGCAGCGCGTTCGACTACGTGCTCTCGCCCGTCGCACCCCTGCCCGCCTTCGCGGCCGAGCTGCCCTCGCCCACCGACGACCCGCTGCGCCCGCTGGAGCACATCGGCTTCACCGTGCCGTTCAACATGTCCGAGCAGCCCGCCGCCTCGGTGAACTGCGGGTACACGGCGGCGGGCCTGCCGATCGGGCTGCAGATCGCCGGGCCCCGCTTCGACGACCTGGGCGTGCTGCAGGTCGCCCATGCCTTCGAGCAGATCCGCGGGCCGCAACGCCCCTGGCCCCAGCCCCCCGGGGCCTGACGGGTGCGCCCGCGGGCGCGCCTTTCAGGCCCATGTTCCTTTCAACGCCTGCCCTGCTTTCCTTCACCCCCGTTTTCCGACACCACGGCCCGACCCCGCACATGGACACCTTTCTTCTGGCGATCCTGATCGCCACCGGCACCTACGCCCTCAACGCCCGCCAGCAGCGCCGGCGCATCGCGCTGCTGGCGCGCCACCTGGCCAACTACCAGATCGAGAAGCTGATGGAGAACCTCACCGAGGGCTACCTGCGCGCCCTGGGCGAGAGCGAGCCGCAGCGGCGCGACCAGAGCTGGAGCCTGCTGACCACCACCGAATCGCAGCTGACCGAGCAGTTCAACCGCTTCACGGCCGAGTTCTCGCGCCTGGACCCGGCGCTGACCCGCGTGAGCCGCATCGCGATCAGCCTGCCGTTCGCCCACCAGCTGTTTCCATCGGCCGCGTTCGACATGCGCAAGGCCCTGCTGGTGCATGCCCAGGGCATCGACCGCGCGGTGCGCAACGAAGCCGGCCGCGATGCGCGCGACAAGGCCTTCACCCTGTCGGCCGAGCTGTTCCTGATGCAGCACACCTGCCACTGGTTCTGCAAATCGAAGACCATCGCCTCGGCCCGCATGATGGCGCGGCACCAGACGCCTTACGACCAGCTCGTGGCCTCGGTGTCGCCGGAGACGCGCAAGGCCTATCTGGCGCTGGTCAACGGCTGACCGCCCTCATCGTCCCCACCCCACCCCGCCATCGCCCATGCCGACCGCGCCCGCCGCACCGCCACCCGCCGCCCTCGCGCCGCGCG
>NZ_BAAJYR010000642.1:0-1431 GCF_057546605.1 Acidovorax sp. KPB24-03
GTCCAGGGTGGACCTTCGGTGGCCAGCGTTCGACGGGCGCAAAGGCTGCCGGCGCTCGCCGGTCACGGCCGGGGTGCCGCGGTGGCCGGTGGCGCGCAGGTCGGCGGAAAAGCGCACCAGCGGTTCGCCGTCGCCGCCTTCGCTGCGGGCCTGTGCCTGCCCGGCGACGGGGGTGGAGTCCAGGGTGCTGTAGAGGGCGCTGGGGCGCAGGCCACGCACTTCGGCACGGCCTTCCATGGCGCGCGTGGCAGGCGTGAAACGGCCCTGCAGCGCCACGCTGCCGTTGCCGATGCGCGCAGTGGCGTCGGGCACGGTCCATTGCGTGCCGTCGAAGGCGGCCTGGGCATCGATGCTTTCCAGGGGCAGCCGGCGCTGGTCCCACGGGCCCGGCACGGCGTTGCGCAACTGGGCACCGATGGCCCAGCCTGCGGCGGTGGCACCGGGTGCGGCAGCAGCGGCCGGGTCCACGCGCAACTGCCCGCTCAGCGAGGTCACGGGAGCTTGCGGCCACAGGGCGGCCAGATCCAGGGATTCGACGTCGGCGCGCGCCTGCAGCACCGGCTGCGCAGCCCAGGGTGCGATCTCGGCCTGAACGTCGGCACGCATCGGCTCGGCGGGTTTCGCGGGTCGGGCCGCTGGCTTGCCGGGTTTGGCGGATGGGCCGGGGGCGGGACGCGAGGCTTCCGCTGTCGGCGGAGCCGCTGTCAATGGCTCGGCGGCCTGTGCCTGCAATTGGGCGGTGATCTGCAGCCGTGCGGCTGCGGTGGCCAACGTGCCTTTGGCCTCGGCATGGGCCTTGGCTTCGATGTCGTCGCCGCCGCCCGGCGATGCCGTGCGCACGGTGCCGTCGGCCTTCAGCTTCAGCGCCATCGGCGCCTGGGCCTGCACGGTGGCCTGGCCGGAATAGTGGCCCTGGGCGAAGGCCACGCTGTCCAGCGCCAGCCGGTGGTGGGTGCCGTCGTAGCGGTAGTGGCCCGCCAGCCCCTGCGCGGTGACCGGGCTGGGCGCGGCCCAGGTGATGCTGTCCACGCGGAACGGCAGGTCGATGCGCAGCGGCAGTTCCAGCGATTGCAGCGGCTGTGGCGGCGTGTCGGGTTCGGTGCGGGGCGGGCCCTGCGGGATGATCTTGACCTCGGCCGCATGCACTTCGCCCAGCGTGAGCTGGCGCTGCAGCAAGGGCGCCAGCTGCCAGGCAATGCGCGCATCGTTGACTTCCACCGCCAGCGTGGGGCTGCTCCAGCGCAGCCAGCCGATGTGGCCGCCGGCGCGCAGTGAACCAGTCACGTCGCGGGTTTCGAGTTGCTGGTCGGCGGGAAGGTAGCGTGCCGCGCGGTCCAGCGTGGTGGCCAGCGAGGCCTGGCCGCCGGCCCACCACCAGGCCGCACCGAGGACGAGGGCGACCAGGGCCAGCAGCGCGGCGAGGGTCCAGGC
>NZ_BAAJYR010000643.1:0-1424 GCF_057546605.1 Acidovorax sp. KPB24-03
CCTGCACGAATGGCGTAACGATGGCCACACTGTCTCCTCCTGAGACTCAGCGAAGTTGAAATGTTTGTGAATGATGCAATCTCCCCGCGGAAAAGACGGAAAGACCCCATGAACCTTTACTGTAGCTTTGTATTGGACTTTGAACAGATCTGTGTAGGATAGGTGGGAGGCTTTGAAGTGAGGACGCTAGTTCTCATGGAGCCAACGTTGAAATACCACCCTGGTGTGTTTGAGGTTCTAACCTAGGTCCCTTATCGGGATCGGGGACAGTGCATGGTAGGCAGTTTGACTGGGGCGGTCTCCTCCCAAAGCGTAACGGAGGAGTTCGAAGGTACGCTAGGTACGGTCGGACATCGTGCTAATAGTGCAATGGCATAAGCGTGCTTAACTGCGAGACTGACAAGTCGAGCAGATGCGAAAGCAGGACATAGTGATCCGGTGGTTCTGTATGGAAGGGCCATCGCTCAACGGATAAAAGGTACTCTGGGGATAACAGGCTGATACCGCCCAAGAGTTCATATCGACGGCGGTGTTTGGCACCTCGATGTCGGCTCATCTCATCCTGGGGCTGTAGCCGGTCCCAAGGGTATGGCTGTTCGCCATTTAAAGAGGTACGTGAGCTGGGTTTAAAACGTCGTGAGACAGTTTGGTCCCTATCTTCCGTGGGCGCTGCAGATTTGAGGAAGCCTGCTCCTAGTACGAGAGGACCGGAGTGGACACACCTCTGGTGTATCGGTTGTCACGCCAGTGGCATTGCCGAGTAGCTAAGTGTGGAAGAGATAACCGCTGAAAGCATCTAAGCGGGAAACTCGTTTCAAGATGAGATCTGCCGGGGCCTTGAGCCCCCTAAAGAGTCGTTCAAGACCAGGACGTTGATAGGTCAGGTGTGGAAGCGCAGTAATGCGTTAAGCTAACTGATACTAATTGCTCGTGCGGCTTGACCCTATAACTTTGATCATCATTTGATCAAGTTGTTATGCCAAGTGACGCAGTCAAAATACAAGCTGATTCCAAACTCTATGAATTCGCCACCTTGATCACATCAAGGTAGCTCCAAGTTATGCCTGATGACCATAGCAAGTTGGTACCACTCCTTCCCATCCCGAACAGGACAGTGAAACGACTTTGCGCCGATGATAGTGCGGGTTCCCGTGTGAAAGTAGGTCATCGTCAGGCTCTTACAGCCCAAACCGCCCCGACATCCAACGATGTCGGGGCGTTTTGCTTGGGGAATGAAAATCTCTCCTGCAAACCTTCGCTAGACGTAGCCTGCTTGGTTGAACCAGTCTCCAGTCAGGTACGCCCCTTGGCCTCAGGCCCAAGCCTGACAACGCATTGCAGGCTTCAATGCGGCGCTGTTCGTCGGCCTCAGGCATTCAACGGACCACGCGACCACGCTGCCATTCCGATCACCAGCCCCGATC
>NZ_BAAJYR010000644.1:0-1418 GCF_057546605.1 Acidovorax sp. KPB24-03
GCACCTTCGACGCCGTGCGGGCGGCGCAGCGGGCGGCGCGCGGCGAGGCGGGCGTGCTGCACCTGGGATTCACCGGCTCGTCCGCGCTCAATCCCGTGGTCGTGCAGGCCATCCGCTCGTACCGCCGCGGGTTCGCGCAGGTGGAGCTCAGGATCGACGAGGGCAACTCCCTCACCCTGGTGGAGCGGCTGCGCGACGGGCGGCTGGACATCGCCATCCTGCGCCCGGACGGCCTGGACGCCACGGGCCTGCACTTTCACCGCTATCCGGACGAGCCGCTGATCGTGGCGCTGCCGGCCAGCCACGCCGCCTCGCGCAAGGGCCCGCGCATTGATCTGCTGAAGTTGCGCGGCGAGCCCTTCATCCTCACGCCCCGGCCGCTCGGCCCCAGCCTGTTCGATGCCTCGGTAGCCGCCTGCCGCGCGGCAGGCTTCGAGCCGCAGCTGGGCCCCACGGCGCCGCAGATCGTGTCGATCCTCGCGCTGGTCGCCGCCGAGCTGGGCGTGGCACTGGTGCCCGCCTCCATGCGGCACCTCGCCTTCAAGGGCGTGGCCTACCGGTCGCTCAGCAGCCAGTCGGCCCTGGTGAGCCTGGCCGTCGCCCACCGCGAGGGCGACCGTTCGCCCTTCGTGCAGAACTTCGTCGCGCTGGCCCGGCCCGCAGCCCGGTAGGCCCGGGCACGCTTTCCGGCACGCGCGCCGCCCGGGTCACACCTTGCCGGCGACCCCCGCCGATTCGAAGCTCGCCATCTCGCGCAGCACGGCGCAGGCCGATTGCAGCAGGGGCCAGGCCAGCGCAGCGCCCGAGCCCTCGCCCAGCCGCAGGCCCATGTCCAGTAGCGGCTCGGCCTGCAGTTCGCCCAGCAGCAGCGTGTGGCCCCGCTCGCCCGATCGGTGGGCGAACACGCAGCGCTCCAGCACGGCGGGCGCCAGGCGGCTGGCCACCAGCACGGCCGCGCTGGTGATGAAGCCGTCCACCACGATCACCCGGCGCTCGCTGGCGGCCTGCAGCACCGCACCCACCAGGGTGGCCACCTCCAGCCCACCCAGCGCGGCCAGTGCCTGCAAGGGCTCGGTGGCATCGGCATTGGCCTCCAGCGCCTGCTGCAGCACCGCGCGCTTGCGCGCCACGCCCTCGGCATCCAGGCCGGTGCCCGCGCCCGTGCAGTCGCCGATCGGCAGGCCGCACAGGCGCGACAGCAGCAGCGAGGCGACCGATGTGTTGCCGATGCCCATCTCGCCCAGCAGCAGGGCATTGCCCGGCAAACGGCGCACGATGGCACCGCCATGGGCGATGGCCTGGGCGCATTGGTCCGCGGTCATCGCCGGGCCCACCGACGCATCGGCCGTGCCGGCCGCCACGCGGCAGTGGCTGAGCAGGCGCGGCTGCCCCGGTGCGCTGTCGCGCGGAGCGATGGT
>NZ_BAAJYR010000645.1:0-1405 GCF_057546605.1 Acidovorax sp. KPB24-03
CGCCGGGCGCCGTCGCGCCCCCCGGGCGGGCTCCGCCCGGGTCCTTGGGGCATCGGCGCCAGGAATTGCTATTGATTTAATAGCGATATGCCCTAGTGATGATTGCGTTGGAGCCCGTTTTGAAGGGCGGCGCAAAGGGTATGAGGGCGCCCCTTTCGCCAGTACCGACCGTCTGGGACTGGCGCGGGCCTGGACCATGCGCGCCGGGCCGGGGGGCGTGTGCACGCCGCAGCGGCTCACCGGCGCGCGGGCGGCTGGACATCCGCCGGGACAGGACAGGCCGGTGCGTCGAGCCGCCACCCCACGGGACCCATCTGACGCGGCGGTGCGCAGGGCGCGATGCACCGCACCGATAATCGAAGGCTTTGCCCGCAGGATCGCCGCCGTGAACTCCCCCGTCTTCGCCTCCATGATCCCGGTGATCCTGTTCATCGCCATCGGCTTTCTCGCCGGGCGCCTGGGCTGGGTGCGGGCCTCGGCGGTCAAGGATCTGTCCAACCTGGTGTTCCTGGTGCTCACGCCCGCGCTGCTGTTTCGCACCATGGGCACGTCGCGCGTGCAGGACCTGAACTTCGAGCCGGTGGGCCTGTACTTTCTCGCGGCCGGGCTGGTGTTCGTCGTGTCGCTGGCGCTCATGGGGTTCTCCACCCGCTCGGCCGCGTTCGGGCTGGCCAGCATGTTCAGCAACACCATCATGATCGGCGTGCCGCTGGTCGGGCTGGTCTACGGCCAGGAAGGGCTGGTGACGCTGTTCACGCTGATCTCGCTGCACGCGCTCATCCTGCTCACGGCGGCCACGGTGGTGTTCGAGCTGGCGCAGGCGCATGAAAGCCAGCGCGACGGCCGCAGCGCGCCGCGCCCCATGCTGCATACGGTGCTGCAGGCCGTGCGCAACGGCATCCTGCACCCGGTGCCGCTGCCCATCCTGGCCGGGTTGCTGTTCGCGCAGACCGGCCTGCACCTGCCCGAGGTGGTGGACAAGCCGCTGCAGCTGCTGGGCATGGCGCTCGGCCCCATGGCCCTGCTGCTGGTGGGCGTGACGCTGGCGTTCAGCAAGGTGGGCCACCATGCGCGCGACGCGCTGCGCATTTCGCTGGTCAAGAACCTGGCGCACCCGGTGCTGCTGCTGGCGCTGGCCTGGGCCTTCGGCCTGGGCGGCACCTCGACGGCGGTGATGTTCCTGGCCGCGTCGCTGCCGGTGGGGGCCAACGTGTTCCTCTTTACGCAGCGCTACGACACGATGCAGGACGAGGTGACGGCCAGCATCGCCGTATCCACGGCGCTGGCGCTGGTGACGGTGCCGCTCATGCTGGTGGTCGCGCAGCGGTTCTTTCACTGAGGCCTGGCGCCCGGTCGGCCGGGCCGAAGCACCGGCGCACGGCGCGGGCGGTCAGGGCGCGAGGCG
>NZ_BAAJYR010000646.1:0-1401 GCF_057546605.1 Acidovorax sp. KPB24-03
CCCAGCCACGCCGCGCTGGTGCCGGCGCGGAACTCGCCCAGCTCGTTGGACGAGCCGATGAACAGCATGTTGACCGCGTTCACCCGCCCGCGCATGGCATCGGGTGTGGAAAACTGCACCAGCGCCCCGCGGATGTACACGCTCACCATGTCGGCCGCGCCGGCCACCATCAAGGCCAGGAACGACAGCAGGAACCAGTGCGACAGCGAGAACACCAGGTTGGCCGCGCCGAAGATCGCCACCGCGATGAACATGCGCCGCCCCACATGGCGGTTGAAGGGCCGCAGGGTCAGGAAGAGCCCCGCGCCCACCTCGCCGATGGCGATGGCGCTGCGCAGCGCGCCCAGGCCCTGCGGTCCCACGTGCAGCACCTCGTGCGCGTAGATGGGCAGCAGCGCCACCACGCCGCCCAGCAGCACGGCGAACAGGTCCAGCGAGATCGTGCCCAGGATGATCGGGCGCGTGCGGATGAAGTGGATGCCCGCGCCGAAGCGGTCCCACATGCGGCCCTGCGTCGGCGAGGGCGGTGCGGCATACGCCACCGTCACGCGCGACAGCAGCAGCGCGCCCAGCGCGAAGCCCGCGCAGCACACGGGGTAGGTGAGCGAGGCGCCGCCGGTGGCATACAGCAACCCGCCGATCAGCGGGCCGGTGATGCTGGCCAGGCGCATCAGCATGCTGTTGGTGGCCATGGCCTGCGCCAGTTGGGCGCGCGGCACGATCTGCGGCAGCAGGCTTTGCAGCGCCGGTCCCGAGAATGCCCGCGAGCAGCCGAACAGCACCAGCGCCGCATAGATGCCCGCCACGCCCGCCGTGCCGTGCCCCGACAGCCACCACAGCAGCGCGCTGCACACCGCGCCCACCGACCAGCTCACGGCCAGGATGTGCCGGCGGCTGGCGCGGTCGATCAGGTCGCCGGCCGGCAGCAGCAGGCACAGCATGGGCAGGAACTGCGCCAGGCCCACGTAGGCCAGGGCGATGGGCTCGCGCGTGAGGTCGTACACCTGCCAGGCCACGACCACGGCCTGCACCTGGGTGGCGAACACGGCCACCAGGCGGGCGATCAGGAAGGCGAGGAAGCCGCGGTGCCGGTAGACGCTTTCGGTGGCAGGAACGGGGGGAGCGGGGGAGGCGGTGGGAAGGTCGGGCACGGCGCTGGGGAGGCTGGAGGGTGGCTGGCCGGAGCCTGTGCGGCCAGCGGACGGGCGGACGCGGCGGGCGGCTCCAACGGTGGGAAGTCAGCGCCGCATGCTACCGGTTTATCCGTGCGGGTGCTGTCGCCGGTAGTCCCAGGGAGCGCGCGGGCGCTTTTGCGACCACAGCCCGGTGTGGCTGGCCTGGGCCTGGCGCTGCAGCGCCGCCAGCTGCGGGTAGGCGGCCGCGCGCGGCGTGTACACCCAG
>NZ_BAAJYR010000647.1:0-1392 GCF_057546605.1 Acidovorax sp. KPB24-03
CCGGGGGCGGTCCAGCGGCACGGTCGCGGCCAGCGGCTGCAGCCGGGCGATCGCGGCCTGCAGCAGCGCCACATCGGGGTGGGGCATGTCCAGCGCCACGCGCGTTTCCTCGGCCGTCAACACCGTGGCCCCCAGGGCCTGCAACTGCTCGCGCACATAGCGCACCTGCTCCGCCGTGGTGCCGCGGCGCCAGCCGCCCGCCACCTCGGGATCCGGCACGTTCAGGGCATCTTCCAGGCCCACCCGCACGCCGTCGAGGCCCAGGGCCACAGCCATGCGCGGCAGCAGCACGATCATCGGGCCGGGCACGAGGGCGGACACCTTGGCGCCAGGGCACTCCGCGCGGATGCGCGCCACCACCGGCCGCAGCCGCGCCACCGCCTGGGCCAGGGCCTGTTCGAAGGCCTCTGCAGAGCCCTCTGCCAGCAGGCGCAGGATGTCCTTGCGCTCTTGCACCGGCAACAGGGAGTCGTCCTGCACCCCGCCCTCGGGCAGGCGCCGGTGTTGGTCCACCCCCACCACCAGCATGAACAGCACCGGCCCACCCACCGAACGCAGGCCGGCCTGATAGGGCCCCAGAGCGCCGTCCAGGATCGCGCCGTTGAACACCTCCACCTCGGGCCGCACACCCCATTGCCGGCAGTGCGCGATCTGCGCCGCCAGGAAGGCCGGGGGGTTTTCATAGCCGCCCCCCGCCTGGAAGACCACCGGCCCGGGGCTGAAGGAGCCCATCTCCGGCGCGCGCTGCTGCGCACCATAGGCCCGCAGATGCACCCGGCGCACGGGGCTTTCGAAGTCGGCGGCGCCGCCCCGCACGCTGGTGGACAGGTTCAGGATGGCGGCAGGCGCCGCCTGGTGCAGCCGAGGCACGATCGCCGCGTACTGCGCCTCTTCGATGTGGTTGGCCTGCCGCCCCAGGCGCACCGGCACGGCCACCCCGGGCACGTGCACCGGGTGCTGGCCGCTGCAGTCCCGCGTGTGCAGGTGCACGATGGCGGCCCCCTCGCGCACCGCCGCCACGCTCTGCGCGACAATGGCTTCGGGTGCGATGGGCAAGTGCGGCGATGCGGTCCTGCCCGGATTCCAATGGCCTGCGCCGTGGTCGGCCCAGCCGCGCTCGCGCAGGGTGTCCAGCAGTTGCGGCGCCTCGGCCTGCAACGCGGCCACCAATGCGGGCGGCAGGTAGGTCTCGATCGTTTCCGCGCGCCATGCCAGATCGCCGGCGCCCGCCACGTCCCAACCCTGGGAGGTGAGCGTCAGCACCAGCTCGCGCGCCGTCTTCGCCGAGGCGATGCGGTGCAGGGCCACACCCGGCAGATGCCGGCGTGCCTCCACGTCGCCCAGGCGGCGGCCCGGCGCCTGGGGCCCGTCCGCCGCGCTGGCCACCTGCAG
>NZ_BAAJYR010000648.1:0-1392 GCF_057546605.1 Acidovorax sp. KPB24-03
CGTTCCTGGGCCTGGGCGTGCGCGCCTACATCGCCCGGGAGAAGTGGGCAGGGCGCGCCGAGCGGTGACCGAGCGGTGACCGGGCGGTGGACGGTGCGCGGTGGCCGGCCCGGTCAGCCCGCCTGGCGCAGCACGTCCCCGGCCTTGTCCACCCACTGCTGCAGGCTGTCCAGCAGGTCCTTCTGGCTGAACGAGCAGCTTTCCTCGGAAAACAGCGCGCTCGATTCGAGGCGGTCGAGCAGGCCGTGCAGCACCTCGGCATAGCGCGGGGGCAGGGCGGCCAGCAGCGCGTCCTGCGCGCGGGCCGTGCTACTCAGTTCGGTGGCGCTGCCGCCCGGAGCACGGCAGCGGGCCAGGGCGGAGTCCAGCGTGGCCAGTTGCACGAGGGCGGTGGTGGTGTCGGAAAAACGGGTCATGCGGCAAGGGTAGCGCGGGCCGGGATCAGAACGTGGTCAGGTGCTCGTAGAGGATCACCGAGCCGATGCCAATCAGCAGCACGCCGCCCACGGCCTCGGCCCAGCGGCCTGCGATGTTGCCCAGCACCCGGCCGACCATCACGCCGATCGTGACCATGGCAAAGGTCGCCAGGCCGATGGCGGCCGCCACGGGCAGGATGCCCACGTCGAGGAACGCCAGCCCCACGCCCACGGCCATCGCATCGATGCTGGTGGCAAAGCCGGTCACGGCCAGCAGCCAGAAGCCGTGGCGGGCGGGTTTTTCGGTTTCGGCATCGGGCGCCTGGAACGCGGCGTACACCATGCGCAGCCCGAGGATGGTCAGCAGCGTGAACGCGATCCAATGGTCCCACTCCTTCACGTAGCCCGAGGCGGCGTAGCCCAGTGCCCAGCCGGCGATCGGGGTGAGGGCCTCGATGACGCCGAAGATGGCGCCGGTGCGCAGGGCTTCGGACCAGCGGGGTTTCTGCAGGGCGCTGCCCTTGCCGACGGCGGCGGCGAAGGCGTCGGTGGACATGGCCAGCGCGAGCAAGGCGGTGGAGGCGAAATTCATGGTGGGGACGTCGTTGTACGGCCGGGCGAGCGCAAAGGCACGCCCCCGCTGCCCGACCTTTCGTCGCGGTGGCATGCCGATGGTCTCGCCAACCGCAACGGTTGCCGGCGCCACGGCATGCAGCATGCCGAGTGTGTTGACGCAGGCGCCTTCGGACAACGCTCGAAAGACATGGCACGAAAGCCGGCTACTCCCCAAGGGAGCGCGGATTATAGAAGCCCCTGCCGGCCTGGGGCCGTGCCGGCCCTGGTGCGTGCGGGGGCTTGGCCCGCTGTCAGAATCCGCGCCACCCCGACGAGCCGGATCCCGAACGTGCCAGACCCTTCCTCCCTTTCCGCGGCCCCCCCGCCCGCGCCGCGGCAGGCGCTGCGCGCCCTGGGCCTG
>NZ_BAAJYR010000649.1:0-1389 GCF_057546605.1 Acidovorax sp. KPB24-03
GGGAGGGCGGCCTGGCGCGCCTCGTGCTGTCGCTGCGGGACGGCTCCCGCCCTCTGCGCGAGGCGGTCGGCAGCGCCGGCCGCGTGCAGGTGCTGCATGGCCCCGAGGGCGGGCTGACCGCGCAGGAGGAAGACCTGGCACTGGCCCACGGCTTCGCGCCGGCCAGCCTGGGCGCGCGTGTGCTGCGGGCCGAGACCGCTTCGGTCGCCGCGCTGGCGCAGCTGGCCTTCGAATGACGACGGAACACTGAACAGGACGGCATGGAGAGCACTGTGTTGGCGGCCGAGGCGCCGTGGCCTGGAGGGGCGGAGAACGAGGGCGGGCTGTTCGACTTTTTCCGGGATGCCGATGCGGCGGGCGATTCGGCCCTGCTGTGGCGCATTGCGCGCGAGCAGGCGGTCACCCAGGCGCTGAGCGGGCTGTTCCACGGCCCGGCGGCGCTGGTGCAGCTGCGGCTGTGGGCTTTTTTGCAGCTGGCGCGCCAGGGCGAGGCCACGCTGGCGCGAGAGCGCATCGACGAGATCTTCCACGCCCTGCGCCCGGAGGCGCTGGACACCGTGCTCAAGCGCTTTCGCGACGTGGGCCTGCTGGCCTGGGACGACAGCGCCCGCACCTATGCGCTGCCGCCGCTCGCGCAGCGCGTGGCCGGCCTGCTGGCGCCCCTTTCCAGCGATGGCGGCGGGGACGAGGACGGCGGCGAGCTGGCCGCGCTGCTCGGCCAGGTGGTGGGCGCCAACCAGCTCGGCGCGCTGGATGCGGGCCAGGTGCAGTTGCTGCAGGCGCAGCTCACCCGGCTGCACGGCGAATTCGCCGACGCCATCGCCAGCGGGTCGGAGTTCCGCCTGCGCGCCGCGCGCCAGCGCTACGACCGCGCGGCGGTGCTGATCGACCGCGCCTCCGAGGCCATCACCGCCATCATCGGCCACGCGCACGGCCACATCGCGCTGGAGCGCGCCGCGCGCGGGCTGGGGCAGGCCCAGTCGCGGCTGCTGGCCATGGCCAGCCAGTTCAACCGCGCGCTGCAGCAGGTGGACCGCCAGCGCGTGACCCTGGGCACCACCGGCATCACCAGCACCGACGTCAAGCGCTGGCTGCAGACCGTGCGCTCGCCGCATGCGCTGCTGGACGGCGCCCTGGGCGTGCCCGCCGGCCTGTCGGCCCTGGCCCCGCACGAGCTGCTGGACGTGACCGAGGCCGAGTTCGAACGCGACCGCCCCGTCGCCGGACCGGCCGAGGAACTGCCTGGCGCGCAGCCGGCGCCGGCCGGCAACCTCACCGCCGTGGCCCTGCCGAGCGAGCTGGGCGACCTGTCGGCCCTGCTGCAGGCCTGGTCGATCGAAGGGGATGGCGAGGCAGCGCCGCACGGCGTGGCCGCGGCGCTGCTGGGCG
>NZ_BAAJYR010000650.1:0-1385 GCF_057546605.1 Acidovorax sp. KPB24-03
TGGACCGGCAGCGCCGCGAACAGGCCGACCGCCAGCGCGGCGAAGACCGCCGCCCGCCGGGCGCGCAAGACCAGCGGCCGGCACCGGGTTGGCGCCTGGAGCAAAATCCCCAGAACCGGCCTTGACCGCCCGGCTCCACCGACCTGAACCGACCGATCGCCCACAGGAAACGGCCATGATCCAGCGCCCTGTCTTCCTAGCCCCTCGCTCTGCCGCATGGCGCCTCGGCGCCGCGCTGGCGGTGGCGGCGTGCGCTGCGGCCCCCTTCGTTACCCATGCCCAGGTGATGCGCTGCACCGACCCCGCCTCCGGCAAGGTCACCTACACCGACGGAGCGTGCGAGAAGGGCACGGCCGCGCGCGAGGTCGAAGCCCGCAAGAGCCGCGAGGAAATCGAGGAGGAGCGGGCCCAGGCCCTGCAGGCGTTGCAGCTCAAGCAGCAGCGCCAGCAGATCGAGCGCCAGGAAGCCCAGCAGGAGGCACGCCAGGAACGCGAGCGCGCCGCCGCCCGGGCCCCGGCCGATCCGTCCCGATCCCCCGAATGCGCCCGTTCGCGCCGCAACCTCGACCGGGTGGCCAGCGAATCGGGCGGGGGCAATTACGACGGCCAGGCCCGCCTGACGGCCGCCCAGCGCCAGATGGACCTCGACTGCCTCGGCCCGCAGGGCTACGCGGAAGTCGAACGGTCACGCAATTACAGCGGCGGCAGTGGCGACTACTACGCGCCCCCCCGCCGTCGTGGTGCTGCCGCCCCGGCGCCCGGTGGTGGTCCAGCCGGCGCTCCCGGTGCCCTCCGCGCCGATTTCGCACTGCAACGTGTTCCGCTGCTACGACCAGCAAGGAAACGTCCACCCGCGCTGATGCGTGCGGGTGGGCGTGTCAGGTTGCGCGCAGGCCCTGGGCCACGGTCGGGTAGCGAAGCACCACGCGCAGTTCCTTGCGCAGCCGCGTGGCATCCAGCCGGCGCGACTCGCCCATGAAGCTCAGTTGCGGCGCGGGCAACTGCGCCTTCGCATCGCTGCGCGCGATGCGCGGCGGGCGCGGCAAACCGTACAGGTCGGCGGCCAGATCGAAGTAGTCGCCCATCTTCAGGTCGCTCGCATCGCTCACGTGGTACACGCGCTGCGGCTGGCCGCGCCACAGGGCCGCCACGCAGGCGCGGGCCAGGTCGTCGGCATGGATGTGGTTGGTGTAGACGTCGTCCTCGGGCAGCAGCACCGGGGTGCCACGGCGCAGGCGGGCTTCGGGCGTGCCGCCTTCGCGGTCGGGCGCATAGATACCGGGAATGCGCAGGATGCTGGCGCGCACGGTGCTGCGGCCCAGGTGGCGCACGGCGCGCTCGGCATTCACCCGGCGTTGCGCGCGGGGGCGTGGCGGGCGCGACCG
>NZ_BAAJYR010000651.1:0-1383 GCF_057546605.1 Acidovorax sp. KPB24-03
CCCTGGCCCGCATGGCCGCGAGCGGGCGCACGGCCTTCGTCAACATCAGCCCGGCGCGCGACGACCTGGCGGCCGTGCCCACCGCCGAGTGGCTGCCGATCCGCCCCGGCACCGACACCGCGCTGATGATGGGCCTGGCCCACGTGCTGGTCACCGAAGGCCTGCACGACGCCGCCTTCTGCGCCCGCTACACCGTGGGCTTCGACCGCGTGCGCGACGCCCTGCTGGGCCACGGTGCCGACGGCACCGCCAAGACGCCCGAATGGGCCGCCGCGCAGACCGGCATTCCCGCCGAGCGCATCGTGGCGCTGGCGCGGCGCATGGCCCGCCAGCGCACCCTCGTCAACTGCACCTACTCGCTGCAGCGCGCTCGGCACGGCGAGCAGCCGTTCTGGATGGCCGTCACGCTGGCCGCGCTGCTGGGCCAGATCGGGCTGCCCGGCGGCGGCTTCGGCCTGGGGTACGGCTGCATGAACTACATCGGCAGCGGGCACGGCAGCTTCTCGGGCGCGCGCCTGCCGCAGGGGCACAACCCCGTGGGCGCCTTCATCCCCGTGGCGCGCATCGCCGACATGCTGCTGCAGCCCTGCGAGCCCTTCGACTACAACGGCGAACGCCGTCGCTACCCCCATGCCCGCCCGCTGTACTGGGCCGGCGGCAACGTGTTCCACCACCACCAGGACCTGAACCGCACCATCGAGGCCTGGCAACGGCCCGAGACCATCGTGACGCACGAACAGATGTGGACGGCGCAGGCCAAATACTCCGACATCGTGCTGCCCGCCACCACCTCGCTGGAGCGCGACGACATCGGCAGCGCCGGCAGCGAGCCACGCATGATCGCCATGCGCGCGGCCATCGCGCCCGTGGGCGAGGCCCGCGACGACTACGCCATCTTCCGCGCGCTGGCCGCGCGGCTGGGCTTCGAGGCCGCCTACACCGAAGGGCGCGACACGGCGCAATGGCTGCGCCACCTGTACGAAGCCGCCCGGCCACGCGCGGAGGCGGCGGGCATCGCACTGCCATCGTTCGACGCGTTCTGGAGCGCCGGCCACCTCGAGTGCCCCGGCCCGCCGCGCCCGTGGTGCTGCTGGAACGCTTTCGGCAAGACCCGGCCGCGCACCCGCTGCCCACGCCCTCGGGGCGCATCGAGCTGTTCTCGCAGACCATCGACCGCTTCGGCTACGGCGACTGCCCGGGCCAGGCCACGTGGTTCGCGCCCGAGGCATCGGCCTGGCCCATCCACCTGCTGTCGCACCAGCCCGCGGCGCGGCTGCACAGCCAATACGACCACGGCCGCGTGAGCCGCGCCACCAAGGTGCAGGGCCGCGAGCCGATCACGTTGAACCGCGCCGACACGCTGCGCCGCGGCATCGCCGGGGG
>NZ_BAAJYR010000652.1:0-1377 GCF_057546605.1 Acidovorax sp. KPB24-03
CGGGCCGAGCGGCCGGACCTGGCCCTGTGGCGCCTGTCAGTGCCCGCCGCCGCGCCCCATGCTGGCGCTGCCCGCCGGTGTGGCGGCGCCGCTGATCGAATGGCACGGCGCCCTGCGCTGGGTGCAGGCCCCGCCGGACGCGGGCGCGGCGCTGCACGAGGCGGCGCAGGCCGTGGGTGGGAGTGCTTCTCTTTTTGTAGCAGACAAGGCAATCGGTACTAGGGCGTCAGGCCATTTCGATCCGGTATTGCCCGGCACGCTGGCACAGATCCATGCCCGGCTGCAGCAGGCGTTCGATCCGGCGGGCATCTTCAACCCTGGCCGGATGGGCCCGGGGCGGTAGCGCCATGCGGCTGCTGCGGCACCTCACCGGCCGGCACCGGACCCCGTCCACCAACCGGCTGCTCGGCCTGCTGCTGGCCTTCAACGCCGGGGCGGTGAACGCGGGCGGCTTTCTGGTGGTGCACCGGTACACCTCGCACATGACGGGGTTCCTGTCGATGGTGGCCGACAACCTGGTGCTGGGCAACATGGCGCTGGTGCTGGGCGCGGTGGGCACGCTGTGGGCCTTCATGTCGGGCGCGGGCACCACGGCCATCCTGGTCAACTGGGCGCGCCACCACCGGCTGCGCAGCGGCTTCGCGCTGCCGCTGCTGCTGGAGGCCCTGCTGCTGCTGGTCTTCGGGCTGCTGGGCGCCATCACGCTGGAATGGCGCACGCCGTTTGCCGTGCCGCTCACCGTGCTGCTGCTGGCCTTCCTGATGGGGCTGCAGAACGCGGTGGTCACCAAGATGTCTTCGGCGCAGATCCGCACCACGCACATGACCGGCGTGGCGACCGACCTGGGCATCGAGATCGGCAAGATGCTGTACTGGAACCGCAACGGCACGCCACCCGAGGCGCAGGTGCACGCCAACCAGGCGCGGCTGCGGCTGTTCGCCAGCCTGCTGGCCATGTTCACCGTGGGCGGCATCGTGGGCGCGGCCGGGTTCAAGCACGTGGGCTTCATCTGGGTCGTGCCGCTGGCCGCCATCCTGCTGGGCCTGTCGCTGCCGCCGCTGGCGGCCGATTTCGAACACCTGGCCCGGCTCTGGCGCGCCCGCCGCGCGCTGGCCCAGCGCGCGCCGCACGCCGAGCCCCCCGGCCCCTGACACCCCCACCGCCGAGACACGCCATGCAAACCACGCTCGCCCCCGAATTCCAGGGCACGCCCGAAGGGCAGGAGGCCGAAGCCATCCTGCGCAAGTGCGTGCATTGCGGCTTTTGCACCGCCACCTGCCCCACCTACCAGCTGCTGGGCGACGAACTGGACGGCCCGCGCGGCCGCATCTACCTCATCAACAGGTGCTGGAGGGCGAGCAGCCCACGCGCAAGACG
>NZ_BAAJYR010000653.1:0-1375 GCF_057546605.1 Acidovorax sp. KPB24-03
CACGCGGCCCGGCGCCCTGCCTCCGGCAGGCCGGAAAGCGTCCGCCCGGTCCGTTTTTACCCAACCTGGAGATGCCCATGACGACCCCCTTGTTCAGAACCGCCGCCCTCGCCGCCCTGCTGGCCGCCAGTCCGCTCGGCGCCGTGGGCGTGGCCCAGGCACAAGGCACCGCCGTCCAGGCCTCCCAGCCCGCAACCGCCAATGCCGTGGCTGCCCACTACGCCACGCTGGTGCACGCCAATTACGAAGACACGCTGAACGCAGCCAAGGCCATGCAGGCCGCCATCAAGGCCTTCACGGCCAAGCCGTCGGTGGAGACGCTGGCCGAGGCCCGCAAGACCTGGCTGGCCGCGCGCGAGTTCTATGGCCAGACCGAGGCGTTCCGCTTCTACGGCGGCCCGATCGACGATGACAAGGGCCCCGAAGGCCAGATCAACGCCTGGCCCATGGACGAGTCGTACGTGGACAGCGTCGAAGGCAAGCCCGACGCCGGCCTGGTGAACAACCGCCAATTCGCCATCACCAAGAAGAACCTCGCCGCGCAGAACGAGCGCGGCGGCGAGGAGAACATCGCCACCGGCTGGCACGCCATCGAGTTCTTCCTGTGGGGCCAGGACCTCTCGGACACCGGCCCGGGCGACCGCAACTTCGAGGACTTCGTCGATGGCAAGGGCAAGAACGCCGACCGCCGCCGCCAGTACCTGACAGTGGTCACCGACCTGCTGATCGACGACCTCACCTTCCTCGTCAAGGCCTGGGACCCCAAGGCCAAGAACAACTACCGCGCCAAGTTCGCCAAGGGCGGGCAGGAATCGGTGCGCAAGATGCTGGTGGGCCTGGGCTCGCTCTCGCGCGGCGAACTGGCCGGCGAGCGGCTGGAGGTCGCGCTCAACAGCCAGGACCAGGAAGACGAGCACTCCTGCTTTTCCGACAACACGCACCGCGACGCGGTGACCAATGCCCAGGGCATCCAGAACGTGTGGCTGGGCCAGTACCGGCGCGCCGACGGCAGCCAGGTGCAGGGCCCCTCGCTGCGCGACCTCGTGGCCGCCAAGGACGCGGCTCTGGCCGAGAAGACCACGCAGCAGATCGCCGCGTCGGTGAAGGCGGCCGAGGCCATCCAGGCGCCGTTCGACCGCGAGATCATCGGCGAGAAGGACGCGCCGGGCCGCCAGCGCATCCAGAAAACCATCGACAGCCTGAGCGCCCAGTCCAAGGACCTGGTCGCCGCCGCCAACGCCATCGGCATCACCCGGCTGACCCTCGTGCAACCCTGATCCCGCGATGCGTTTCCTGAAAGCCTTCCACCGCCGCCGCACCTGGCGCCTCGCGACCGCCAGCGCAGGCCTGGCGGCGGCCGCCACGGGCCTCGTGG
>NZ_BAAJYR010000654.1:0-1370 GCF_057546605.1 Acidovorax sp. KPB24-03
GCAGCGGCGCAGCATTTCGCCACCGGGGCCGGGGCGGCACGCCGCGGCCCCGGCGCGCCGGCCGCGTGCACTGGCACCACACGCAGGAAAACGCCACGCCGATTTGGCGACAATCGCATCCAGAAAGTGAGACCCCGACCATGCCCCTGCAATTCGCCGACCGACTGAACAATGTAGAGACCTCCGCCATCCGCGAGCTTTTCAAGCTGCTGGGCAAGCCCGGCATCATCAGCTTTGCCGGGGGATTTCCGGACAGCGCGATGTTCGATGTGGACGGCATCCGCGAGGCCTCCAATAAGGCCCTGGCCGAGGAGCCGGGCGCGGCCCTGCAGTACGGCGCCACCGAGGGCTATAACCCCCTGCGCGAGCAACTGGCCGCCTTCATGGTCAGCAAGGGCGCCAGGGACGTGGCGACCGACAACCTCATCGTCACCACCGGCAGCCAGCAGGCGCTGGACCTGCTGGGCAAGACGCTCATCAGCCCCGGCGACAAGGTGATCGTGGAAGGCCCCACCTTCCTGGCCACTATCCAGTGCTTTCGCCTCTACGGCGCCGAGCTGATCAGTGCGCCGGTCGATGGCGAAGGCGTGGACACCGACGCGCTGGAAAAGCTCATCGCCGAGCACCGCCCCAAGTTCGTCTACCTCATCCCCACCTTCGGAAACCCGAGCGGCGCGCTGCTGAGCCTGGAGCGCCGCCGAAAGGTGCTGGAGATGGCCGCCCGCCACCAGACGCTGATCGTCGAGGACGATCCCTACGGCGACCTGTACTTCGGCGAGGCGCCGCCGCCCAGCCTGCTGGCGCTGTCGGCCGACGTGCCCGGCAGCCGCGACCTGCTGGTGCACTGCGGCAGCTTGAGCAAGGTACTGAGCCCCGGCCTGCGCGTGGGCTGGCTCATCGCGCCGGCCGAGCTGCTGGCCAAGGCCACCATGTGCAAGCAGTTCAGCGATGCGCACACCAGCACCTTCGCGCAGGCCACGGCCGCGCAGTACCTCAAGGCCGGCCGCATGCCCGCCACGCTGGCCAAGGTGCGCGCGGTGTATGCCGAGCGCGCCCAGGCCATGGGCGATGCGCTGCGCAAGGAACTGGGCGACGCCATCGCGTTCGTGCAGCCGCAGGGCGGCCTGTTCGTCTGGGCGCGCCTCACCGGCGCGCGCGGCCAGGTGGCCGACGGCAACGTGCTGGCCAAGAAGGCCATCGAGCAGGGCGTGGCCTTCGTGCCCGGCACGCCGTTCTTCTGCGCGCAGCCCGACCACGCCACGCTGCGCCTGTCGTTCGCCACGGCCGATGTGGACAAGATCCGCGAGGGCGTGGCGCGGCTGGGCCAGGCAGTGCGCGCCTGACCGGCCGGCTGCGGACCGGCGCGGCGC
>NZ_BAAJYR010000655.1:0-1369 GCF_057546605.1 Acidovorax sp. KPB24-03
CGGCACCTTGCGCGGCGCCCGGGCCTTGGGGGTGGCGGCATTCACCAGCGACAGCAGGGGCTTGGCGGCCGCCTTCACCCGCGCGGGGCGCGTGGCGCGGGCCAGCGCCTTCAGGTTGCGCTGGTAGGCCCGGGTGAAAACGGACAGGGAAAACAGGCGGGAGCTGCGGGGCATGGGCGGTCGTCCAATCGGCGGGGTAGCGGGTTCACCATACCAGTTTTGTTGCAGTGCAGCATTTTTTGGGCCTGCCAGAACTGGAATTGGGCGCCACGGACTACAAACCCGCAGGCCGCGCGCCATCGAAACATGTCCTGAAATGATCGATCCCTGGCCGCCCCGGGCCGGACGCCGGCCGCCGCTGCTCTCAAAATCAGCGCCATACTCCACCACCCATCGAAGCGCCCCCATGAAAACCTGTCTCATAGTGATCGACGCGCAGGAATCGTTCCGCCAGCGGCCCTATTTCACCGCGCAGAGCCTGCCGCCGTACCTCGCCGCGCAGAACGCACTCATCGAGGGCTGCGTGGCCCGGGGCGTGCCGGTGGTGCGCATCTTCCACAGCGACGGCCCCGCCGAGGCCGGCAACCCGTTCGCCATCGAGTCCGGCCACGTGCGCCCGCTGGAGGGCCTGGCGCCGTTCGACGCCACCGCCACCTTCACCAAATCGCGCCACAGCGCACTGGTGGACACGGGCCTGGCCGTCTGGCTGACGCAGCACGGCATCCAGCGCCTGATCGTGAGCGGCATCCGCACCGAGCAGTGCTGCGAGACCACCACCCGCCATGCCTCCGACCTGGGCTGGCAGGTGGACTACGCCCTCGATGCCACGCTCACCTGGGACATGGTGCAGCCCGACGGCCGCACGCTCACCGCCGCCGACATCCGGGACCGCACGGCCACCGTGCTGCAGGACCGCTTCGCCACCGTGTGCACCGCCGCCCAGGCGCTGGAGCGCGTGGCCGCCGCAGCCTGATTCCCGCCCTTTCCGCCCCCCACCCCGTCCACCCCCCCTCCGCCATCACGACGAAAGAAGACGCGCCATGCTGGAACTGCGCCCCACCTGCGAACACTGCAACACCGCCCTGCCGCCCGCCTCGCCCGATGCGCGCATCTGCAGCTTCGAGTGCACCTTCTGCGCCGACTGCGTGGACCACGTGCTCGGCAACGTGTGCCCCAACTGCGGCGGCGGCTTCGCCCCGCGCCCGATCCGGCCCGCGCACAACCACAAGGGCAACAATTTCCTGGGCAACGACCCCGCCAGCACCGTGGTGCGCCACCGGCCCGTGGACCCGGCCGCCCACGCGGCCTTCGCCGCCGCCCTGCGGCAGATTCCGCCCGCACAGCGATGAGCAGCGGCCCCGGCGCCCCC
>NZ_BAAJYR010000656.1:0-1367 GCF_057546605.1 Acidovorax sp. KPB24-03
GAGGACGGCCGAGCCCGTCGCGCACGTCCGCCATGAAGAACGCCATCCAGGCCAGGGCGGTCAGGGAAGCCCCGGCCGCAACGCCCGTGCGGGCGGGCGGCGATGCGGGCGAAGTGGGCGCGGAAAGCGCGCCAGGGGCGGTGTGCGCGGCGGTCATGGCGTCACGGCTTGGCGGGTTTGCCCGGCACGGCGTGGCCGTTGACGGTGTGCGCCTCGATCACGTGGGCGCCGGTGCTGCCGCGCAAGGGCCGGGCGGGGCCCTCGGCCGTCACCGCATCGCCCGGCTTCAGGTGCAGCCGGGCAAAGCCATCGGGTCGCGTGTGGACGAAATCGCCCGTGTCCAGCACCACGCCGTTGGGCTCGCCGTGCCGGGCGTGGTGCAGGTGCGCCACATGGCCTTTCACCTGGCGCGGTGCGTCGTCCGGCGCGAACGCCTGGCCGTCGATGGACACCAGCCGCTCGAACGCATAGACCTCGTGCGCGGCCTCGCCGTGGGGTGGCGGTGGCGCCACGGTGCCATCGACGACCACCGTCTGGCCGGCGCGCAGGGCCTCGAAGGACCGTGCCGCACGGTCGTCGTGCTTGCCGAACACGAACTGCGCAGGCACGCCGTCCACGTCGATCATCACGCCCTCGACGTCGCCGCGCGGGCTGTAGAGGGCATGCTGGAACTGGCCTTCGAGGGACCAGACGTCGATCATTTCCTGGGGTTTGCTCATGGTGTCTCCGAATGGGTGAGGAAAGAAGAAACGGGTGTATGAAGCGGGCCGGGCGGCGGCCTCATGGGCGCAGTGCCGGGGCGCCGATCGGGCCGCCCAGCATGTCCTGCAGGGTGTCCGGCGTGGCGCCCATCTGCGCCGCTTCCATGCCGGTGCCCAGCGCGTTGCGGGTGCCCCAGCCGCGCACCGCCACGGTGGCGCCGGGCTTGAGCAGCGCCGCGACCGACGTGCCCATGTGGGGCGGAAAGCGCACGACGACGCCGTCTTCCAGCAGCAGGCCATGCGCATCGCCGCGGCTGTTGAACAGCACCTGGGCCACGCGGCCATTGGCCTGCAGGGCCGTCAAGGCTTCGCGTGGCGGCGGCGGGGGGCGCTGGCCGGGGGTGGGCGGCGTGTCCTGCACCGTGCGGCCCTGCGACTGGAAGGTCTCGGCGCGCAGCACGGGCGCGTCGGGACGGTGCCAGCCGGTCACCTCCAACGGGTCGCCGGGGCGCAGCCATGCGGTGAGGGACTCCGACAGGTGGGGCGGGAAGGCGATCTGCGTGCCATCCTGCAGCAGCAGGCCGTCCGCCTCGCCGTTCGGGTTGGGCAGCCAGCGCTGCAGCCGGCCGCTCGCAGTCGCGGACTGCTCGGCGGCGGGGGGCCTGG
>NZ_BAAJYR010000657.1:0-1366 GCF_057546605.1 Acidovorax sp. KPB24-03
AGCAGCTCGATCATGCCGGCGCGCTCGCCCACGCGCAGCAGGCCCAGCCACAGCGCCATCACGCCGGCCAGGCCCAGCGAGATCTCGAAGCCCGAGCGGGCCGCATCGAACAGCGCGGCCAGCAAGGCCTGGAAGATGCCGTCCGCGCCCAGCAGCCAGCGCACGACGGCCGTGGCGAACGCCACGGTGAAGAACCCGATCCAGACCCAGTTGAGCGCCATGGCCGGGATGGTAGCCGCACGGACCCTGAGAACCTGTCCAATGTCTTTCTGGAGATCGCGTTGGCGCTCAATCGCCCGGCGTTCTCAGAGAAATCCGATCCAGCGCCCCGCCAGCACGGCCCCCAGCCACAGCGCGAGCGACACCGCGGCCTGCATGCGCACCCAGCCGCCAGCGCGCCCTTCGCGCAGGGCGCGCGCCCAGTGCCCGCCGGCATGCAGCGCCAGCGCATTCAGCAGCGCCAGCCCGATGACCGCCACCTTCACCAGGAACGCCGGATTGGCCAGGTAGTCGGCCGGCCGGGTGGCGAACAGCCACAGCCCGGTGACCAGGGCCAGCGCGATCCCCGCCCCCGCCGCGCGCGACAGGAACGGACCCAGCAGCGCCAGGGGAATGCGCCGGCCGATGGCGCCCCACAGGCGCAGGTCCAGCAGCACGGCGGCGCCCACGCCCAGGCCCAGCACGGCGATGTGCAGGGCGTTGACCACCAGGTAGGCCGTGCCGGACTGGCGCAGCCACGCGGCCGGGGCGGACGCGGCCAGGGTGTCCAGCAGGGGCGTGAGCCCGGCGAAATCCATGGGGCCTTCTAGCGTTTGGGGTTCTGGATGCGTTCGGGGTAGAGGGCGTAGGTCTTGCCGCCGACCTGGATCTGCACGGCCTTCATGCGCCGCTGGGAAGTGTCCCGGTCACGGTTGCCGATGGCGGTGATGGCATCGCCCGGCTTGGCGGAGGCCGCGGTGAAACCGGAGCGCTCGGTCTGCGACGGATTGCCCAGTTCCACGCGCCAGAGGGCGCCCTCGGCGGTCTTGACCTCCAGCGTCGGGTGGGGCGGCGCGATCTGTACGCGCTGCACGGTGCCGGCCAGCTCGGACTGGGCTTCTTCCGCCCAGGACCAGCCGTGGTGCGCCTGCGCGGGGCCGGCGCACAGGGCCGCCAGGGCGACGGCGGTGCTGACAACGGAACGGGTGATGACGGTCATCGGATACCTCCAGGCAACGGTTTTCACGGGACGTGGGGAATGCGCCGGTCGGCCATCGGTCCAGGCCGGCCCTGCCGCGACAGCCATCGTGCACGCAGCGCGGCGCATCGCCAAACGATGGCCCCACGGCGATGGGGGTTCGCGCCCGCGCGGCGGCGCGCTGTCCCG
>NZ_BAAJYR010000658.1:0-1361 GCF_057546605.1 Acidovorax sp. KPB24-03
CGCCGCGGCCGAGCTGCCCGCACGCCAGCGTGCGCTGCTGGGCGCGCTGCAGACGGCGTGGGTGCAGGGCACGGCGCAGCTCGACCGCCTGCTCTACGCCCGGGTGGACGACCTCTTCGCGCGCATGTGGCTGCACCTGGGCACGGCCGTGCTGCTGCTGGGCTGCATCCTGAGCCTGGTCACGCTGGTGGCGCGGCAGATCGCCAAGCCCCTGCAGCAGCTGGCCCGTGTGGCCGACGAGGTGCGCCGCAGCGGCGACCACACCCTGCGCGCGCACTGGATCAGCCGCGACGAGATCGGCCGGCTGGTGACGGCCTTCAACGGCATGCTGGCGCAGCTCGACCGCGAGCGCGTGCTGCAGCAGGAGCTGGCCGCCAGCGCGCGCGCCGCCGAGGCCCAGCGCGAGCTGGTGGAGGCGCTGCCCATTCCGATGGTGGTCACCTCGGTGCCCGAGCACGAGGTGCTGCACGCCAACGCCCCGGCCGGCCTGTGGCTGAACGGCACCACGCTGGACCCCTGGCGCACGGGCATGGAGCCGGGCGTGCGCGCACGCTTTTTCCAGCGCCTGGCCGACCAGGGCGTGGTGGACGAGTTCGAGGTGCGCTGGAAGGGCAGCGCCGAGCCGCTGTGGGCCGTGCTGTCGGCCCGGCGCCTGCACTTCCAGGGGCGCGATGCCATGCTGACCGCCTTCACGCCCATCAACGTGCTCAAGGTGATGGAGCAGCGGCTGGAGCTGTGGGCCAAGGTGTTCGAGGCCTCGTCCGAGGGCATCATCATCATGGCGGCGGACCAGAAGATCCTGAGCGTGAACAAGGCGTTCTGCCGCAGCACGCACTACGACTTCTACGAGGTGATCGGCGAGAACCTGGGCTTCCTGCTGGAGGACCCGGGCGAGCCGCCGCTGGGCGCGCGCATCGCCCGCACGCTGCTGGACAAGGAGTCCTGGCAGGGCGAGGTGCGGTTCCGCCGCCGCTCGGGCGAGACCTACCCGGCCTGGCTGATGGTGTCGGCGGTGCGCGAGGGCGGCAAGGGCGGCGCCGTGGCCAACCACATCGGCATCGCCATCGACATCACCGACCGCAAGCGCAACGAGGAGCGCATCCAGTTCCTGGCCCACCACGACGTGCTCACCGAGCTGCCCAACCGTTCGCTGTGCGTGCAGCGGCTGCAGGCGGCCATCGCGCATGCCGCCATCACGGGCGAGCGTGTGGCGGTGCTGTTCATCGACCTGGACCGCTTCAAGTCCATCAACGACACGCTGGGCCACCACATCGGCGACGGACTGCTGCGCTCGGTGGCGGCGCGGCTGCTGCAGGCCGTGCGAACGCACGACACCGTGAGCCGCCTGGGCGGCGACGAGT
>NZ_BAAJYR010000659.1:0-1359 GCF_057546605.1 Acidovorax sp. KPB24-03
CCGGCGCGCCGTGCGCGGGTCCGGCTGGCGTGTCGCGCGGCAGGTAGTCCATGCGCGCGGTGATAACGCTCACGGTGCCGGGCACCAGTTCGGCGGGCCGGGCGCGGCGCAGGCCGTGGGTTTGCATGTAATGCATGTCGCCATGGAACCCTTGCGCCAGCCACTGCATCAACCCCGGTTCTGCGGACGACAAATCCACACCGGCCACGCCGATTTGGGAGAATCCCAATTCGCGGGCCCAGCCTTGCATTTGAGGAACGAGTTGACTGCTGCTGAACATCACCCCCGGATTGTAGAAAGCCCCCCCGCGGACACGCCCGTCGCGCTGCGCTGGGAAAGCGAGGAAGACACCGCCGCCTTCGCCGCCCGGCTGGCCGCCCAAGCCCCGATCGCCAACGCCTTCATCACCTTGCACGGCGACCTGGGCGCCGGCAAGACCACGCTGGTGCGCCACCTGCTGCGTGCGCTCGGCGTGCAGGGCCGCATCAAGAGCCCGACCTATGCCGTGGTGGAGCCGCACGAGGCACCGGGGCTGGCCATCTGGCACTTCGACTTCTACCGCTTCAACGACCCGCGCGAGTGGGAGGACGCGGGCTTTCGCGACATCTTCGCGGGGCCGGGACTCAAGATCGCGGAATGGCCCGAAAAGGCCGCCGCGCTCATCCCCGTTGAAGACCTTGCTATACACATTGAAGCAGGGGATGATGGCGAGCGGCACGTCACCCTGCAGGCCCGCACCGCATCGGGCCGCACCCTTGCACAAGGATCGAAGGCATGAGCGAAGCGCCACCTCCCCATCCACCCACGCGGCGGTCGCTGCTCCAGGCCGGCACGCTGGTGCTGCTGCTGGGCACGCAGCAGATCGCGCGCGGTGCCAGCATTCTGGCCGTGCGCGTCTGGCCGGCGCAGGACTACTCCCGCGTCACCATCGAATCCGACCGCCAGCTGGTGGCCAAGCAATTTTTCGTGACCACGCCGCCCCGCCTGGCGGTGGACATCGAAGGCATCGACCTGAACCCCGAACTGCGCGAACTGGTCGCCAAGGTGAAGGCGGACGACCCCAACATCGCCGGCATCCGCGTGGGCCAGAACGCGCCCAACGTGGTGCGGCTGGTGCTGGACCTCAAGCGGCCCGCCCTGCCCCAGGTGTTCACGCTGCCGCCGATCGCGGCCTACCAGCACCGGCTGGTGTTCGACCTGTACCCGGCCGAGCCCGAAGACCCGCTGGAGGCCCTCATCGCCGAGCGCCTGCGCGAAGTGCCGCCGACCGCGCCCCTGCCCAACGTCGCCGCCGCCAAGCCCGGCACGGCGGGCGATCCGCTGGGTGAGCTGATCGCCCAGCAGATCCAGCGCCCCGGC
>NZ_BAAJYR010000660.1:0-1352 GCF_057546605.1 Acidovorax sp. KPB24-03
CGCCGAGCTGATGCTGTTCGAGACCGCGGTGGGCCCGGTGCAGGCCCTGCGCGGGCAGCACGACCGGCGCTGGCACCTGCCCGAGCCGGTGGAGCCGCTGCCCGTGCAGCGCGAGCTGGACGAAGAACGCGTGCTGATGGAGTCCATCAGCGACGAGTTCGACGTGACGACCTTGCTGGACGTGGACGACCAGATGAGCTACCGCCGCAGCGGCATCGGCCCCGAGGTGACGCGCCGCCTGCGCGCAGGCCACTGGAGCATCCAGCGGCAGCTGGACCTGCACGGCCTGCGCACCGACGAGGCCCGCGAGGCGTTGGGCGAGTTCATCCGACTGGCGCACCGCACCGGCCTGCGCTGCGTGCGCGTGGTGCACGGCAAGGGCCTGGGCTCGCCCGGCAAGACGCCGGTGCTGAAAGGCCGCGTGCAAAGCTGGCTGGTGCAAAAGAAAGAGGTGCTGGCCTTCGTGCAGGCCCGACCGGCCGAGGGCGGCGCGGGGGCGCTGGTGGTGCTGCTGCAGCCGGTGCAGCGGCATTGATTTTTCCGAGGAAGGACGGCGCCCTGCGTGGCACCGCCCGCGCTTCGTCAACCCCCAGGGCGGTGATCCCCCCTCACCAACCCACGCATCTCCAGCCGCACGCGCAGGCCCCGAAGCGCCTCGCTTTTGTCCAGCTGCAACTGCCCGCCGTAGGCCTGGGCGATCTGGCTCGCGATGGCCAGGCCCAGCCCGCTGCCCTGCACGGATTCATCGAACCGCACGCCGCGCTGCCCGGCAGACTGCAGCTGCTCGGCGGTCATGCCGGGGCCATCGTCTTCGATGTCCAGGCGCAGGCCCGGGCGGTCGGCGCCCTCCTGCCGCGACAGGGTCAGCCGCACCCGCGAGGCGGCCCACTTGCCTGCGTTGTCCAGCAGGTTGCCCAGCACCTCCTGCAGGTCGGCCTGCTCGCCGCGCCACAGCAGGCGGCCCGCGGTGCGGTCGTCCAGCGCCCAGTCCAGTTCCTGCGCGGCATGCAGGCGTTGCATCATCCGCACGACCTGCGACAGGCAGTCGCGCACGTCCACCGCCTGCCCCGCGGCGCCGGGGTGGGCGTGCAGCGCATCGCTCAAGGTGCGGGCCTGGTAGCGGTCCACCAGCTGGGCCATCGCCTCGACCTGCTGGCGCACCTCGCCGCTGGGCACCTGGGGGTGCGCGCTGGCCTGGGCACTGAGCAGGGCCAGGGGTTTCTTGAGGGCGTGGTTGAGGTCCACCGCGTGGGCGCGGGCGCGGGCCACGACGTGCGCGTTGTGCGCCAGCAGGCCGGCCAGCTCGCTCTGAAGGGGCTGCAGGTCGCGCCCCGTGGGCGCGGCCAGGTGCG
>NZ_BAAJYR010000661.1:0-1351 GCF_057546605.1 Acidovorax sp. KPB24-03
GCGGCGCCCCCGCCATTCCCACGCCTGCGTGCCGGGCGGCTGCACGTAGTCGCCCGGGTCGTGCCAGTCGCCGGCGGCCAGGTGCTCGCGCACCTTGAGCACGCTGAACATGCCGCCCATCTCCAGCGGGCCGTAGGGGCCGGTGCCGGTCATCATGGGCAGGGTGTTCTCGGGCAGCGGCATCTCCATGGCGCCCATGTCGGCCATGCCGCGCTCGCCCATCACCATGTAGTCGGGCACGATCTTCTGGATCTTCGCCACCAGCCCCCGGTGGTCCACGCCGATCATGGTGGGCACGTCGTGGCCCATGGCGCCCATGGTGTGGTGGCTCTTGTGGCAGTGCACGGCCCAGTCGCCGGGCTCGTCGGCGACGAACTCGATCTGCCGCATCTGGCCGACGGCGATGTCGGTGGTCACCTCGGGCCAGCGGGCGCCGGGGGGCACCGCGCCGCCGTCGGTGCCGGTCACCTCGAACTCGTGGCCGTGGATGTGGATGGGGTGGTTGGTCATGGTGAGGTTACCCACGCGCACCCGCACCCGCTCGCCGCGCCGCGCCACCAGCGGGTCGATGCCCGGGAACACGCGGCTGTTCCAGGCCCAGATGTTGAAGTCGGTCATCTCGTTCACGCGCGGCGTGCGCGTGCCGGCCTCCACGGCGAAGGCGTTGAGCAAAAAGGCGTAGTCGCGGTCGGCCGTGGCGATGAGCGGGTGGCGCCCGCGCGCATCCAGCCGCGGGTGGGTGATCCACAGGCCCATCAGCCCCATGGCCATCTGCGTCATCTCGTCGGCATGCGGGTGGTACATGAAGGTGCCCGGGCGCCGCGCGGTGAACTCGTACACGAAGGTCTTGCCCGCGGGAATCGCCGGCTGGTTCAGGCCCGAGACGCCGTCCATCCCGTTGGGCAGGCGCTGGCCGTGCCAGTGGACGCTGGTGTGCTCGGGCAGGCGGTTGGTGACGAAGATGCGCACGCGGTCGCCCTCGACCACCTCGATCGTCGGCCCGGGGCTCTGCCCGTTGTAGCCCCACAGGTGGGCCACGAAGCCGGGCGCGAACTCGCGCACCACGGGCTCGGCGACCAGGTGGAATTCCTTCACGCCGGCGTTCATGCGCCAGGGCAGGCTCCAGCCGTTCAGGGTGACCACGGGGCGGAACGGGCGCCCGGTGGGCGGCGCCGGCGGCACGGCGGTGTCGGCCGATCCGTGCTGGGGGATTTCGGGCAGCGCGGCCAGGGCGGCGCGGCCCACGGAGGCGGCGGCCACGGCAGTGGCGGCGCCGGAGAAGAAGTGGCGGCGTTTCATGTCAGTGGCCTTGGGATTCGGGGTTGGCGGCGCGGCCGGCGGCGGCATCGGG
>NZ_BAAJYR010000662.1:0-1349 GCF_057546605.1 Acidovorax sp. KPB24-03
CCTGGCCGCGAGTGGGTGCGCCGCCTGGGCGACGGCGGCTGGCTGCGCTACTGCGTGCCCGCCGCGCACGGTGGCGCGCTGGCCGAACTCGATTCCCGCGCGCTGGTGCTGCTGCGCGAGACCCTGGCCTACCACTCGCCCCTGGCCGACTTCGCCTTCGCCATGCAGGGCCTGGGCAGCGGCGCGATCACGCTGGCCGGCAGCGCCGCGCAGCAGGCACGCTACCTGCCCGCGGTGGCGCGCGGCGAGAAGATCGCCGCCTTCGCGCTCAGCGAGCCGGAGGCCGGCTCCGACGTGGGCGCTATGCAAACCATAGCAACACAGGCAAACATTCCGCCGGCACAGGGCCAAAACGGCTCAGAAACGGCTGGCGAGGCCATGGGCGCCTACACGCTGAACGGCACCAAGACGTGGATCAGCAACGGCGGCATCGCCGACTTCTACTGCGTCTTCGCCAAGACCGAGCCGGCCGGCGGCACGCGCGGCATCAGCGCCTTCATCGTCGATGCGCCCACGCCGGGTCTGGATGATTCGCGCCACATCCAGGTGATGGCGCCGCACCCGCTGGCCACGCTGGCGTTCGACGGCTGCACCGTGCCGGCCGATGCGCTGCTGGGCGAGCTGCACGGCGGCTTCAAGCTGGCCATGCGCACGCTGGACATCTTTCGCGCCTCGGTGGCGGGCGCCGCGTTGGGGCTGGCGCGGCGCGCGCTCGCCGAGGCGGTGCACCATGCGCGCACGCGCCGCATGTTCGGCCAGACACTGGGCGACTTCCAGCTCACGCAGGCCAAGCTGGGCGAGATGGCGGCGCTGGTCGATGGCGCGGCGCTGCTCACGTACCGGGCGGCATGGATGCGCGACGAGAGCTTGCTATCTGGGCGGGCGGGCAACGCCACCGAGGCTCGCCATCGCAGCGTCGCCGCTGCGATGGCCAAGATGACCGCCACCGAGAACGCGCAGCGCGTGATCGACATGGCCCTGCAGATGCACGGCGGGCGCGGCGTCGAGGTGGGCGCCAAGATCGAATCGCTGTACCGCGACATCCGCGCGCTGCGCATCTACGAAGGCGCCACCGAGGTCCAGCAACTCATCATCGGCAAAGCCGTCTTGCAGGAGCAGCAGGCATGACCCCCAGCGCACAGACCGACACCTTCGTCCACGACCGCCTGCCGCCGCGCGAGCAGTGGCCCGCGCTGCACTACGACCTGCCCTCGCTGCAGGTGCCGGACCAGGCCAACCTCGTGCAGGTGCTGTTCGAGCGCGCCGCGCAGGCAGGGCACGGCGGGCGGCCGCTGCTGCGCTCGCCCACGCGCACCTGGACCTACGCGCAGGCGCAGGACGAGGTCGCG
>NZ_BAAJYR010000663.1:0-1344 GCF_057546605.1 Acidovorax sp. KPB24-03
CGCCGCGTGGTCCGGTGCAGCAACCGGGTGCCGAGCTGGCTTTCGAGCTGCTGAACCGCCACCGACGCGGCGGCTTTCGGAATGCCGAGCGCATCGGCGGCCTGGGTGAAGCTGGACAGCTCCGCCACGCGGACGAACACCAGCATGCGGTCGAGGGGGTTCATTGTCTTTCTGGGGTGAACAAACTGATCAATTTTTGCCGATTTATGGGAGGGTGTCTGCTCAATAGACTGCCAAGCATTCCGTTGCCATCCCACTGAAAGGCCTGCCATGACCGCTTCTCTCCCCTCCCCATCCTCCACCGCGTCCTCGCCGGAAGCCGGCGCCCCCATCGCCTTGGTCACCGGCGGCAGCCGCGGCCTGGGCCGCAATGCCGCGCTGCACATCGCCCAGCAGGGCATCGACGTGATCCTGACCTACCGCAGCCAGGCGGCCGAAGCCGAGGCCACCGTGGCCGAGATCGAACGCCTGGGCCGGCGCGCCGTGGCCCTGCCGCTCGACGTCTCGCAGAGCGCCGGCTTCGCCGCGTTCGCCGCCCAGGTGCGCGAGGTGCTGTCGGGCCGCTGGCAACGCGAGCGCTTCGACTTCCTGGTGAACAACGCGGGCATCGGCATCCATGCCGGCTTCATGGAGACGACCGAGGCGCAGTTTGACCAGCTCGTCGACATCCATTTCAAGGGCGTGTTCTTCCTCACGCAAAAGCTGTTGCCGCTCATGAACGACGGGGGGCGCATCGTCAACGTGTCCACCGGCCTGGCCCGCTTCGCGCTGCCGGGGTTCGCCGCCTATGCTGCCATGAAGGGCGCCGTGGAGGTGCTGACCCGCTATCTGGCCAAGGAGCTGGGCCCGCGCGGCATCGCCGTGAACGTGGTCGCCCCGGGTGCCATCGAGACGGACTTCGGTGGCGGAGCGGTGCGCGACAACGCGCAGATGAACGCCTTCATCGCGTCCCAGACCGCGCTGGGCCGGGTCGGCCAGCCGGACGACATCGGCGGCGTGATCGCCTCGCTGCTGCTGCCCGGCAGCCGCTGGGTCAACGCGCAGCGCATCGAGGCGTCCGGCGGCATGTTCCTGTAAGCCTCAGTTCAAGCCGCGCCGCGGTGCAGCACCCGCCGGTACTGCACGGCCTCGGCCACGTGCGCCGGGGCGATGGCCGTGCTGCCGGCCAGGTCCGCGATCGTGCGGGCCACCCTCAGCGCGCGGTGCGTGCTGCGGGCCAGGCCGTTCTTCTTGAAAATGCCCGCCTTGTCGGCCAGCGTGAGCGGCGCGAAGCCCGTCCAGCCCGACATGCCCAGCGCCAATCTTCACGTTCTGCGCCTGGGCCTGCAGGGACAGCCCCGCCAC
>NZ_BAAJYR010000664.1:0-1338 GCF_057546605.1 Acidovorax sp. KPB24-03
CCAGCACGGCGCCGGCGACCAGGCCGTCCACGGTCTCGCTGACCACCCCGATCTGGCTGGCGTAGCGCTGGCAGTCGGCCAGATCGGCCGCCTGGCGCGCGGGATCGGTGGGATGACCCGCGCTACCGGGCGCGCCAAGCGAGAGGCTGTCCGCGCCGCGCGTGGCGCAGCCGGCCAGGAACAGGGCCAGGACGCAGAGGGACAGCTTGCGCATCGAAAACTCCTTGCGGATTCGGTCGTACACCCGGCAGCAGGCCTGCAAGGCACCGGGCGCCGGCCCAGGGGCATTGGACAGCCAAACCGCTCCCGCTGCCAAGCCCCCGCCCCGGGGGCTCCGCACCAGTGCCCACGCCCAGTACCCGACAATGCGCCCCATGACGATCCCCACGAAGAAAACCCTCCTGCCCCTGCAACTGCTGGTGCACCCGGACAAGAACGATCCCAACCCCCTGGTCCTGTACCACGGCCGCTGCGCCGACGGCTTCGGTGCCGCGCTGGCCGCCTGGCGCTACTACGGCGGCCAGGCCGAGTGCGTGGGCCTGTCGCACGGGCAGGTGCAGTCGGTGGACGACCTGCCCGCGCTCGAAGGCCGGGCGGTGTACATCCTCGACTTCTCTTTCACGCCCGAGATATTGACCGCCATTGACGAGCGGGCCGCCAAGCTGGTCATGCTGGACCACCACAAGAGCGCTGCCGAAAAGCTCACCGGCTTTGCCTGCCGCTGCGGCGTGGTGCACTTCGACATGGACAAGTCGGGCGCGCGGCTGGCGTGGGAGTTCTTCTACCCCGACACCCCGCTGCCCGACCTGGTGCGCTACGTGGAAGACCGCGACATCTGGGCCTGGGCCTACCCCGAGAGCGCCGGCTACCTGGCCGCGCTGGACATGGAGCCCTTCGACTTCGCGCGCTGGGAGGCCATCGCCGCGTTCACGCCCGAGCAGTCCGCCGCCTTCGTCGCCTGCGGCAACGCCATGGACGAGAAGTTTCGCCACCTTGCCGCCGACGTGGCGGGCGGCGCGCAGCCGATCACGTTCAACGGTAAACAGGGCCTCATGGTCAATGCCCCCGGCGCCTTCCACAGCCTGATCGGCGAGATGCTGTCCAAGCAGTGCGGCACGTTCGCCCTGATGTGGATCGTCAGCAAGGAGGGCAAGGTGAAGGTGGGACTGCGTTCGCAGCGCAACTTCGACTGCTCGGTGCTGGCCGAGAGCATGGGCGGCGGCGGCCATGCGCAGGCCTGCGGGTTCCGCATGGGGGCGGAGCGCTTGCCCGAGCTGCTGAGCGGCGTGTTCGATGCAGCGGCGTCCCCCGCTCCGGCGGCCGGGGCCGGAACGGCCG
>NZ_BAAJYR010000665.1:0-1321 GCF_057546605.1 Acidovorax sp. KPB24-03
GGCCGCGCACGGCATCGACGCGCGGCTGGTGGGCGGCAGCGCGTTGTTCGGCATCGGCTGGGGGCTGGCCGGCATCTGCCCCGGCCCGGCCCTGGTGCTGCTGGGCATGGGGGTGCCGGACGGCGTGTGGTTCGTGGCCGCCCTGCTGGCCGGCATGGCGGTGTTCGAGGGTATCGAGCGCTGGCGCGGTCGCGGCTGACGACCGCCATGCAGGCCGATGTCCTGCGCCGCGATGGCAGTTGGCCGACACGCCACGGGCACCACGGCCCCTAGATTGGTGGCCTTTGAAAGGACCCCACCCATGACCGCATCCTCTCCCGCCGCCAGCGCCCGCACCGTCGCCATCCTCGTGACCGACGGCTTCGAACAGGTCGAGCTGACCGGCCCGCGCGACGCGCTGCAAAAGGCCGGCATCGCCACCCGGATCATCGCCCCGAAGGCCGGCCAGGTGCAGGGCTTCCACCACGACGAAAAGGCCGATACCTTCGCGGTGGACGGCACCCTCGACCAGGCCGATCCCGCCCGGTTTGATGCCGTGCTGCTGCCCGGCGGCGTGCTCAACGCCGACACCCTGCGCACGGACGCGAAGGCCCAGGCCTTCGTGCAGGCCATCGACCAGGCCGGCAAGCCCATCGCCGTGATCTGCCATGGGGCCTGGCTGCTGGTGGACGCCGGCCTGGTGCGCGGCAAGACCCTGACCAGCTGGCCCAGCTTGGCCACCGACCTGCGCAACGCCGGCGCCACCTGGGTGGACGAAACCGTGCACGTCGAGGGGCAATGGGTCAGCAGCCGCAAGCCCGACGACATTCCGGCGTTCAACCAGAAGCTGCTGCAGGCCGTGGGCGCCTGACCGCGATGGACGACTGGCTCGGCCTCTTGCAGTGGCCGGCATTCGCGGCGTCGGTGCTGGCGGCCTGGCTGGTCGCCTCCACGCACTCAGCGCGGCGCAATGCCGGGTTCTGGATCTTTCTCGGCAGCAACGTGCTGTGGCTGGCCTGGGGATGGCACACCCGCGCCTGGGCGCTCATGGCGCTGCAGTGCTGCCTGGCGGCGATGAACGTGCGGGGCCTGTGGAAAACGGAGCCGGCCGGCGAGGAAAAGGAAGGCGCGGGCAAGGAAACCGCCTGAAAAAGCAGCCCATCGGTGGCCCGGCACCCCGCGCGAAAAAGGTGCGAAAAAGGCCTGTCTCCTTGCGAAGACAGGCCTTTCATGGGCCACGACGGCGCGACGGCTTCAGAACGGAATGTCGTCGTCCATGTCGTCGAAGCCCGAGGCCGCGCGCGGGGCCTGGGCGGCGGGCGCCGGGTGCCGGGCGGGGTGC
>NZ_BAAJYR010000666.1:0-1321 GCF_057546605.1 Acidovorax sp. KPB24-03
CGTGGCCTGCAGGCGCTCGTGCGTGGAGCGCGGCACCGGCGCCTTGGCCGGGCCGCTGCCCGCGCCGTCGGCCGATCCGGTGGTCTTGTCAGCGGGGCGCAGGCGGGAGACGCTGCGCGTGATCCATTCCGCAGTGGCATTCATGGCGTGATCCTCGAAGGGGGGTTGCGGGCGATGTCGCGCAGCGCGGCGCGCTGGCGCACGAGGTGGGTGCGCATGGCCTCCTCGGCCACCTCGGGAGCGCGCAGCTTGATGGCATCGAACAGCTCCAGGTGCTCGGCCAGGCTCTGCTGCAGCCGCCCCGGGGCGCGCAATTGCTGCAGGCGGGCCAGCCGCAGGATCTTGCGCAGGTCGCCGATCACCTGGGCCAGCCAGCGGTTGTCGGCCAGCGTGATGAGCGCCTCGTGGATGGCGTGGTTGGCCGCGTAGTACTCGCCGATGCGGCCGGCCGCGGCGTGCTCGCGCAGGCGCTCGTGCAGCACCTCCAGCGCGGCCAGGTCGGCCTCGCTGGCGCGCAGGGTGGCCTCGTGCGCCGCGCGGCCCTCCAGCAGGGCGATGACGGGGAAGATCTCGTCCAGGTCGCGCTCGGTCACCTCGGCCACGAAGCAGCCCCGGCGCGGCTCGTGGCGCAGCAGGCCCTCGGCCACCAGCACCTTGAGCGCCTCGCGCAGCGGCGTGCGCGAGATGGCCAGCCGGTCGCACAGCGCGATCTCGTCCACGAACCCGCCCGGGGGCAGCTGCCCGGCAAAGATCAGCTCGCGGATGCGCTCGGCCGCCTCGGAATGCAAGGACAGGGGGAGTGCGCGCGCGGTGGCGGGAAGGGAGGACATGAAAAAAAGCGGCGGCAGGGGGCGGTGAGTGGCTCGATCGACCTCGCAAGCGGTGGCAACGAAACGCAACCTGCCGGCATCGCGCGGCAATGTGCGTAATTTCACATAATTATGGCGATGGAGCCGCCACTTTCCCATCAGGGATTCCCTGGGCCGCGAAAACCCCCATGCGGTGGCGCCTGCGCGGCCGACTGGCTCCGCAGACAGTGGCCGGATCTGTGCGATGGTTGTCATTGCAGCCACCGCCACGCCGCGCGACACTGCGGCGCATGACCCCACCCCGCCCCCGCCGCATCGCCTGCCTGCTGTACCCCGGCTTCATGAGCCTGGATGTGGTCGGCCCGCTGCAGGTCTTCGCCTCCGCCAATGTCGAGATGGAGCGACAGGGCCGCGCGCCGGCCTACGCCCTGCAACTGGTGGCCGAGGCCGCTGGCCCGGTGGCGTGCTCCGCCGGCTTCGCCGTGGTGGCCGACGCGGCGCGGCGCGACGTG
>NZ_BAAJYR010000667.1:0-1317 GCF_057546605.1 Acidovorax sp. KPB24-03
GCTGGGCCTGCATTTCGTGCCCGAGGAGCGGCTGGGCCGCGGGGCCGTGCCCACCATGGGCCTGGCGCACAACCTGCTGCTCACGCGCAGCAACTGCGTGGGGCCGGGCGGCTGGATCCGCACCGGCGCGCTGCAGGCGCATGCCCGCGCCATCATCGAGCGCTTCCACGTGAAGGCGGGCGGGCCCCATGCGGCCGCGCGGTCGCTGTCGGGCGGCAACCTGCAGAAGTTCATCGTGGGCCGCGAGATCGATGCCAACCCGCGCCTGCTCATCGTCTCGCAGCCGACCTGGGGCGTGGACGTGGGCGCGGCCGCGCAGATCCGCGGCGAGATCCTGGCGCTGCGCGATGCCGGCTGCGCCGTGCTGGTGCTCAGCGAGGAGCTGGACGAGCTGTTCGAAATCTGCGACCGCCTGCACGTGGTGGCCAAGGGGCGCCTGTCGCCCTCGGTGCCGCGCGCCGAGGCCACGGTGGAGCGCATCGGCGAATGGATGAGCGGGCTCTGGCATGCCGACGTGCAGTCGCACCTCGCCCGGGCCGAAGCGGCACGCGCGCAAACGGAGGCGGCCCATGCTCAAGCTTGAAGCCCGACCCCAGGCCTCGCGCTGGTGGACCTACGGCTCGCCGGTGCTGGCGCTGGCCGTCACCGTGCTCATCGGGCTGGCGCTGTTCGCGGCGCTGGGCAAGGACCCGGTGCGCGGGCTGCAGGTGTTCTTCTGGGAGCCCGTCAAGAACCAGTACGCCATCGGTGAGCTGATGGTCAAGGCCACGCCGCTGCTGCTGATCGCGCTGGGCCTGGCGGTGTGCTTTCGCTCCAACGTGTGGAACATCGGCGCCGAGGGGCAGTTCGTGATCGGCGCCGTCGCGGCCGGCGGCATCGCGCTGCTGGCCGACCAGACCACGGGCCCGTGGATCGTGCCCGCCATCCTGCTGGCCGGCGTGCTGGGCGGCATGGCCTGGGCCGGCATCACGGCGCTGCTGCGCGACCGGTTCAACGCCAACGAGATCCTCGTGAGCCTGATGCTGGTCTACGTGGCCACGCTGGTGCTGGGCTACTTGGTCTACGGGCCGTGGAAGGACCCCATGGGCTACAACTTCCCGCAGACCAAGACCTTCGAGCGCGTGACGCAGATCCCGCGGCTCATGCAGGGCTCGCGCGTGTCCATCGGCCTGCTGCTGGCGCTGGCCGGCGCCGCGGCGCTGTGGGTGTTCCTGTTCCGCACGCGGGCGGGCTTTGCGCAGCAGGTGGGCGGCCTGGCCCCCGCGGCGGCACGCTACGCGGGCTTTTCCTCGCGCCGCGCGCTGTGGACGGCGCTGC
>NZ_BAAJYR010000668.1:0-1314 GCF_057546605.1 Acidovorax sp. KPB24-03
GTCGGGCGGCGGCGTGTCGGCCGCGCTGCCGGCGTTGCCGGCCACGCCCTGCAGGTAGCGGTTCACGAGCTGCAGCGAGGCGGTCTCGGCACGCACGGCGGCCAGCTGGTCTTCCAGGTCCTGGATGCGGCCGTCCAGCGGGCTGGCGCAGCCGGCGGCCACGTCGCGGTCTTCGGTGGTGATCTTGAATTCGCCCACGCGCACCCCGGTGCCTGCGGCGATCTGCAGGCTGGCGGTGTCGATGGAGGCGGGCAGGCAGCGGAACACGGCGCTGCGGGCGCCGGCGGCCACGCGCGCGGTGCGCTCCACGGTGGCGCTGCCGGGGGAGACGGTGACCTGGGTGATGCGCGAGGCCACGCTGTCCTGCGCCAGGGCGGTGCCGGTGCCCAGCAGTGCCGTGGCGCTGGACAGACAGGTCAGCAGCGCGGCCATGGAGGGGCCGGCCGGCCGGACGGCAGGCACGGGCCGCAGGGAGGGCATGGAGGGAATCAAGGGCGGCTCCTGGGTGGGCTGGCGGATGGATCTGGAGGCGGCGGCAAGGTGCCGCGCCCGGCGATTATTCACCCGTGCCCGCCGCGGCCCGCAGGAGCGCCGCGCCGAGGGCGCTTCGGCGATCAGTCCATGAACGCGGCAGCGGCCGCGGCGGCCGGGCTGACGCCGGTCGGCCGCATGCGGCCCAGCGTCTCGCTGCCCACCAGGCCCTCGATGTCCACGAGGATGAGCATGCGGTCGTTCACGCTGCCCAGGCCCAGGATGAATTGGGCGTCCACGCTGGAGGACAGCTGGGGCGCGGGGCGGATCATCTCCGCCGTCAACTCCACCACATCGGAGACGGAGTCCACCACCGCGCCCACGGTGTGCTGTCCGACGTTAAGCACGATCACCACCGTGGAGTGGTTGTACTCGGCGCTGGCGCAATGCAGCCGCAGGCGCAGGTCCACGATGGGAATGATGATGCCGCGCAGATCGACCACGCCCTTGATGAAGTCGGGCGCACCGGCCAGCCGCGTCGGCGGCTCGTAGGAGCGGATTTCCTGTACCTGGAGGATGCCGATGCCGTACTCCTCATCGCCCAGGCGGAACGAGAGGAATTCGCCGCCCTGGCTGACGGCATTGGCGGCGGCGGTGTCGGTGGTGTCGGTGGGAGAGGAAGAAAGGGCCATGGCGGATCTCTTGCAGGCAATGGAGGAAGAAAAGGGTCCGGTTGGGGTCCGGTGGCCCATCGTACCGGGGTGGGACGATGGGCCATGGACGGTGCGCGGGTCAGAAGTTCTGCCAGTCGTCTTCGCTGCCGCCGGCCATGGCCAGCGAGGG
>NZ_BAAJYR010000669.1:0-1312 GCF_057546605.1 Acidovorax sp. KPB24-03
TGGCGCAGCGGCCCACGCCCAGGCTGGCAGCACCAGGAATAGGCTTAAAAACAACAGTCGAAGCGTGGTTGGCACAGCAGGCAAAGGTGGGAAGGCAAAAGAAGAAGCGGTTCGGATGCAGGTGACCTCGTTCGGATCATTGGATCGGCAGCCGTGGAAGCGGAGGGTGCTTCCATTGAATGTTGGTACTTATAGACACATTGGCATGGAAAAGGGAGATGGATACACCTTTGTATTAATAAAAACAATCGACACAATAGCTTTCATTTGCCCTGATTTCACACCGATGGCGGCGCCGGAGTTAAATACCAGGGCGCTTCGCTGTTGCAGGGTTGACGCACTGTCGTTTTTTGTGGTGCCGGGTTGAGGCCTGTTTCCAGGCTGGCACCACACAGGTACGCACGGCGGGCCGTTGGGTTTCAAAAAAGGAGAAATTTCGTGATCCTCGTCACAGGCGGGGCCGGTTTCATCGGCTCCCACACTTGCGTCGCGCTGGCCTGCGCCGGCATTCCCTATCTCATCCTGGACAACTTCGGCAATAGCCGCCGCTCGGTGCTGGACCGCCTGGCCCGCATCACGGGAAAGGCGCCCGAATGCATCGAGGGCGATGTGCGCGACGAGGCCCTGCTGGCGCGCATCTTTGCCGAGCACCCCATCGAGGCCGTGGTGCATTTCGCGGCGCTCAAGGCGGTGGGCGAGTCGGTGCGCCAGCCGCTCGCGTACTACGACAACAACGTGGCCGGCACCGTGGTGCTGCTGCGGGCCATGCAGAAGGCGGGGGTGCGTTCGCTGGTGTTCTCCTCCTCGGCCACGGTGTACGGCGAACCGGCCTCGGTGCCGATCCGCGAGGATTTCCCCCTGTCAGCCACCAACCCCTACGGCTGGACCAAGCTCATGATGGAGCAGGTGCTGGCCGACGTGGATGCGGCCGAGCCTGGCCAGTGGCGCATCGCGCGACTGCGCTACTTCAACCCCGTGGCGCCCACGAGAGCGGCCTGATCGGCGAAGACCCGCAGGACGTGCCCAACAACCTGCTGCCCTACGTGGCCCAGGTCGCCGTCGGCATGCGCGAGAGCCTGAGCGTCTACGGCGACGACTACCCCACCCCCGACGGCACGGGCGTGCGCGACTACATCCACGTGTGCGACCTGGCCGACGGCCACGTCGCAGCGCTGCGCTACCTGCGCGAGCACCCCGGCCTGCTCACCGTGAACCTGGGGACGGGCCGGCCCGTGTCGGTGCTGGAGATGGTGCGCGGCTTCGAGCGCGCGAGCGGCCGCCCGGTGCCCTACCGCGTGGTGGCGCGCCGGCC
>NZ_BAAJYR010000670.1:0-1307 GCF_057546605.1 Acidovorax sp. KPB24-03
CATCGCCGCCGCGCCGCAATCCGATGGGCTGGCCGCCGATGCCCCCCACGCGGGCGAACCGGGCGCCGCTCCCCCTGCGCACGCAGCCGGTGTTCTGCCTCCTGCGGGCCTCGCTGCGGGAGTCGCTCGCGCAATTCATGGTGGGCGGCGGCCGCAAGATCGGCGCCTGGATCGCCCAGCACCCGTGCGCCGTGGCCGCCTTCGACCAGCCCGGCGACGACCCGCTCGGCTTTTGCAACGCCAACACCCTGGCCGAACTGCACGCGCTCGAACGCGCGCTCGCCCCATGACCCCTGACCCCTTCCGGATCGACGTGCTCGGCACCGCGCACCTGCATGCCTACAAGGCCTTGCGCGACGAGGCGCTGCGCTGCGCGCCCGAGGCCTTCACCTCCGACCACGCCAGCGCGGTGCTGCGCCCGGCCCAGTCGTATGCCGAGCGCTTCGGCGCGCCCGCCACGGGCACCTTTTTCCTCGGGGCGTTCGCCGCGGACGGCCAGTTGCTCGGCAGCATCGGCTGCGAGCGCGAGGCCCGCCTGCAGCAGCGCCACTGCGCCAGCGTGGTGGGCATGATGGTGGCGCCGCGCGCGCAGCGCGGCGGCGTCGGACGCGCGCTGGTGCAGGCCTGCGTGCAGCTCGCCGAACAGGTGGCCGGGCTGGAACAGCTGGTGCTGACGGTCACCGCCGCCAACACCCACGTCGTGCGCCTGTACGAGCGCGCGGGCTTTCGCGCCTGGGGCCTGCTGCCGCGCGCGGTGGTCATCCAGGGCATCGGGCACGACAAGCTGCACATGGTGCGGTGGCTGCCGGCCTCCCCTCTTTTTTCTGCCGCATGAAGACCCTTGCACAGATCGCCGCCGGCCTGCCCGGCTACGACGCCCACGCCCTGGGTGCCGAGGCCGTCACCGCCTTCCTCGAACAACTGGTGCAGCCGGTGGCCGGCACCGAAACCGTGGCGCTGTCCGCGGCGCTCGACCGGGTGCTGGCCTGCGACCTCGTCTCGCCCATCAGCGTACCGCCGCACGACAACTCGGCCATGGACGGCTATGCGTTCGACGGTTCGGCATTGCGCGCCGGCCAGCCGCTGTCGCTGCGGGTGGCCGGCACCGCCTTGGCCGGCCGGCCCTGGACGGGCCATGCCGCAGCCGGGGAATGCGTTCGCATCATGACCGGCGCCGTCATGCCGCCAGGGCTGGACACGGTGGTGCCGCAAGAGCTGGCCACCGTGCAGGGCGGCACCGTGCATCTCGCGGCCGACGCGGTGCGGCCCGGCGACCACCGGCGCCGCGCGGGCGAAGACCTGGTGCG
>NZ_BAAJYR010000671.1:0-1305 GCF_057546605.1 Acidovorax sp. KPB24-03
CAGCGTGGCCAGGGCCCGCTCGGCGGCTTCTTCCGTGGAAAAGCGGCCCAGCGACAGGCCCGGCTCCAGCGCCGCGCCCGGCCGGTCGTACGGCACCTTGCGGGCGCGCAGCTCGGCGCGTTTCTTCTCCAGCGTGTCCTCGTCGGCGAAGCGGCCCATGTAGACCATCCAGCGGCCGGTGAGCGAGATCGGCTCCAGCGTCCAGCTGCCCGGCGGCAGGCCGGCCGTGGCGGTGCGCAGCGCATCGAGCTGCCCCTTCTCGAACGTGCCCGCCTGCAGGCAGGGCGCGGCGCTCGGCGGCGGCCACGGGTGGGACCGATGCGGGCGCGGCCTCGCTGGTGCTGGGTGCGGGAGTGGAGGCGGGAGCGGGCGGGGTGGCGGGGGCTGCAGGCGCTTCGCCCCCGTTCGCATTTGCGTTGCCGTTGGGGGTGGTGCCCGTTCCGTTGGCGCGGCCCAGGCGCAGGTTCTCGGGCTGGATCTGCTGCTCCAGGCGCTGGGGCTCGGACTGCTCGGGCGGCGCCCAGCCCCACGAGCGCAGCAGCCCCTGCGCCCACGCGTAGTAGCCGGCATTGGCCAGCAGCAGAACCAGGACGGCGGCGCGCAGCATGGGTGGGCCCTTCTCGGTCAGCGCGGCGCCGACAGGCCGGCGGGCCGCACGCTGATCTCGGAGCTGGTCACGGCCTGCATGCCCTGCGCCGTGTGCACCAGCAGCGCGCCATCCTCGCCCACGCCGTGGGCCGTGCCGGTGGTGCCATCGCTCAGCGTCACCGCGCGGCCGCTCAGCACGTCGCGCTGGTGGAACCGGGCCTGCACCGGCGCGAAGCCATAGGCCTCGAACGATTGCAGCATGGCGACCAGCGGCGCGGCGATGCGCTGCAGCGCCGTGGGCGCATCCAGGCCGGGCTCCACGTCCTGCAGGCTGCCGGGCGGGGTGTTCATGCCGTCCGCCTGCGGCGGCTGCACGTTGATGCCGATGCCGGCCACCACGTAGCGCGTGGCGGGGGCGGCATGCGCTTCCCAGCCGGGCGCGACGAGGCTCGCCGTCTCCACCAGGATGCCGGCCAGCTTGCGATCACCGTCCAGCCACAGGTCGTTGGGCCATTTGAGGCCGATGCGCGCGGCACCCGCCAGCGGCGTGGGCTGCAGGCTCTCGGCCACGCTCACCCCCACGGCGAGCGACAGGCCCGACCAGTCGGCCGGCGCCAGCGGCATGCCCAGCGAGAACATGAGCGCATCGCCCACCGCGCCACGCCAGGGCCGGCCCAGCCGCCCGCGGCCGGCGGTCTGCAGTTCGGCCACGAGCAG
>NZ_BAAJYR010000672.1:0-1304 GCF_057546605.1 Acidovorax sp. KPB24-03
TCTGGCGCGTGCAGTGGCGCTTCGCCCTGTTGGTGGCGGCGGTGAGCCCGGTGGCCTACGTGCTGGTGCTGTACGCCATGCAGGAGGCCCCGCTGTCGCACGTGGCGCCGGCGCGCGAGGTGTCGATGCTGTTCGCCGCCCTCATCGGCGGCCACCTGCTGGGCGAGGGCGACCGGGCCGCGCGCATCGCGGGCGCGGTGCTGATCGCGGCGGGCGTCACCGCCCTGGCGCTGGGGTAGGGCATGGATGCGGGTGACAGCGCCGTGCCGCCGCTGCCGATGCCGATGCCGATGCTGATCGGCTGCGATTTCTCCAGCAGCCCCAGCCGGCGCAAACCCATCGTGGTCGCCAGCGGGCAACTGGCCGGCGCGCGCGTGGTGCTGTCGGGGCTGGAGACCTTCGACACCCTGGCCGGCTTCGGCCGCTGGCTGGCCGAGCCGCGCACCTGGGTGGGCGGGTTCGACCTGCCGTTCGGCCTGCCGCGCGAGCTGCTGGCGCACCTGGGCTGGCCGCTCACCTGGCACGCGAGCATGCAGCACTACCGGGGCCTGAGCCGCGCGCAGATCCGCGACACCTTCGCGGCATTCTGCGATGCGCGCCCGGCGGGGGCCAAGTTCGCCCACCGCGCCGCCGATGGGCCGGCGGGCTCCAGCCCGTCGATGAAGTGGGTCAACCCGCCCGTCGCCTACATGCTGCACGCGGGCGTGCCGCTGCTGCTCGATGCCGGCGTGCACCTGCCCGGCCTGCATGCGGGCGACCCGGCCCGCGTGGCGCTGGAGGCCTACCCCGGCCTGTTGGCGCGCGAGATCCTGGCCCGGCGCAGCTACAAGAGCGACGACCGCGCCAAGCAGACGCCCGACCGCCTCATCGCCCGCAAGGACCTGGTCACGGCGCTGGAGAACGGCGCCACCCGGCTGGGGCTGCGGCTCAAGCTCACGCACGCGCAGCGCGATGCGCTGGTGGACGACGCCAGCGGCGACCGCCTGGACGCCGTGCTGTGCCTGGTGCAGGCCGCCTGGGCGGAGCAGCGCCACCGGCAGGGCGATGCGCTGTACGGCCTGCCGCCGGGGCTGGACCCGCTGGAGGGCTGGATCATCTCGACGCCCGTGGATTGAGGCCCGGGCCCTCACAATGGCAACGGGGCGGCGCCGCAGGCTGCGACCCGTCCATGCTCAACAGCCATGTCAAAGACACGCCATGACTTCGTCGCTTCCCGATTTCCGCACCCGCCCGGCCGGCGCCTTCGCCCTGCGTTGCGGCGCCGCGCTGCTGGCAGCCGCATGCCTGGCCGGGCGCTGCGGGGG
>NZ_BAAJYR010000673.1:0-1302 GCF_057546605.1 Acidovorax sp. KPB24-03
CACGGTGCCGCTGCGCGTGCTGGTGGTGGGCGCCATGCATGGCGACGAGCCCACGGCGGCGTCGCTCGCGCTGCGCTGGATCGGGTTCGCCGAGACGCGCCTGCTGCCCACGCGGCGGCCGGTGCACTGGCGGTTCATCCCCGCGCTGAACCCGGACGGCATGCTCGCCAAGCCCGCCACCCGGGTGAATGCGCGCGGCGTGGACCTGAACCGCAACTTCCCCACGCCCAACTGGGAGCGCGACGCCCCCATCTACTGGGAAAAGCGCACCCGCCGCGACCCCCGCCGCTGGCCCGGTCCCGCGGCGCTGTCGGAGCCCGAATCGCAGTTTCTGCACACGCAGATGGCGCAGTTCGAGCCCGATCTGGTGGTCAGCATCCATGCGCCCTACGGCGTGCTCGACTTCGACGGCCCGCAGCCGCCGCCCAGCCGGCTGGGGCGCCTGCGGCTGGACCAGCTGGGCATCTTTCCGGGCTCGCTCGGGCACTACGGCAGCGTGCACCTGGGGCTGCCCGTGGTAACCATCGAGCTGCAGCACGAGCTGCGCATGCCGCAGGACGACGAGGTGCGCGTGATGTGGCGCGACCTGCTGCGCTGGATGGACGAGCACCTGGCCGTCGTGGACGGCCAGGCATCACCGCAGAAATAGCCTCCAGCGCAGATTCAACTAGGGCATTATGCTATTAAAAATGTAGCAGCCGATGCCAGGGCCTGCGCATCGGACTGCACCGCGCCGGGCGGCCCGCCCTTGCCCCACAGGGCGCCGCCCCAGGGCATGGCCAGGAACTGCGCGCACAGCCGCACCGAATCGATCATGGGCTGCGCCTTGGCGCGGTCGCCGCTGGTGGTGATGAGCCGCAGCGTCTTGGCCGCCATGGGCTCCTTGAACGGCTGGCCCGGAATGCGCATCCAGCCGCTCCAGTGGTCCAGGTAGGTCTTGAGCGGCGAGGGAAGGCTGTACCAGTACACGGGTGCGACGAACACGATGTCGGTCGCGGCGAGCGTGGCCTCCAGCAGCGTCTTCATGTCGCCGGTGGGGGCGGGGTACTCGCCGGTGGTGTGGCGCCGGTCCACGAAGGGCGGCAGCGCCATCCGCGCGAGGTTCAGCCAGGTCTGAACGGTGTCCGCTGGCAGGGCCGCGGCGGCCTGCCGCGCCAGCCATTCGGTATTGCCGACATGGCCGGGCTCGCGGGTGGAGGTCGTGAGGAACAGGGTGTGGGAAGGCATGCCCGGCATGGTAGCGCCGGCCGGGGGTGCCGCCCCGGTCAGGCCGCCCCGGTCAGGCCGCGATCGGGGCGGACG
>NZ_BAAJYR010000674.1:0-1296 GCF_057546605.1 Acidovorax sp. KPB24-03
CGTGGGAGCCGCCCGCACGGGGCCGGCGGCAGAGGGCGGAACGTCGTGCGGTGCGAGCGGCTCCATCATGGGCGGCGGGGTGCGGCTGAGGGGGTCAGCCCACCACCACGGGCGCGCCGTCGCCGCGGTCGGCGATGGTGCCGATCGTGTAGACCGTCTCGCCCAGCGAGCGCAGCGTGGCGGCCGTGGCTTCGGCTTCGGACGCCGAGACCACCACCACCATGCCGATGCCGTTGTTGAAGGTGCGGTTCATCTCGATGTCGTCGATGCCGGCCGTCTTCTGCAGCCAGGCGAACAGCTCGGTCTGCGGCCAGCTGCCGGCTTTCAGGTGGGCGGCCAGGCCCTCGGGCAGCACGCGCGGAATGTTCTCCAGCAGGCCGCCGCCCGTGATGTGGGCCAGGGCCTTGATGCCGCCGGCCGATGCCGCATCCTGCGGCGCGGGGTGCTCGGCCAGCGCGGCCAGCACGTTCTTCACATACAGGCGCGTGGGTTCCATGACCGCTTGCTTGAACGGCTTGCCGTCCAGCGTGGCGGGGGCTGAATCGCCGGCCCGCTCGATGCACTTGCGCACCAGGCTGAATCCGTTGGAGTGCACGCCGGCCGAGGCCAGGCCCAGCACCACGTCGCCGGCCGCCACGGCCCTGCCGGTGAGGATCTTGGATTTTTCGACCGCGCCGACCGCAAAGCCGGCCAGGTCGTACTCGCCGGCGGGGTACATGCCCGGCATTTCGGCCGTCTCGCCGCCGATCAGGGCGCAGCCCGAAAGCTCGCAGCCCCGGGCGATGCCGCCCACCACGGCCGCGGCCGTGTCCACGTCCAGCTTGCCGCAGGCGAAGTAGTCGAGGAAGAACAGCGGCTCGGCACCCTGCACCAGCACGTCGTTCACGCTCATGGCGACCAGGTCGATGCCCACGGTGTCGTGCATGTTCCATTCGAAGGCCAGCTTGAGCTTGGTGCCCACGCCGTCCGTGCCGCTCACCAGCACCGGCTCCTGGTAGCGCTTGGGCACCTCGAACAGGGCGCCGAAACCGCCGATGCCGGCCAGCACGCCCTCGCGCATGGTCTTCTTGGCGAGCGGCTTGATGCGCTCGACCAGCGCGTCGCCGGCATCGATGTCGACGCCAGCGTCTTTGTAGGAGATGGGGGTGGAGGAGTCGGAGGAGCTCATGGAAGGGTTCGTGAGTGCTGGTGGGCCCGCGCGGCGGGCTGGAGCGGCGGATTTTAAAGGCCCCGCCCGCCTGGCCCGCCAATGCCCCCGCAGGGCCGGCGGATGGCGTGGCCGCGGGTGGCCCGTGG
>NZ_BAAJYR010000675.1:0-1293 GCF_057546605.1 Acidovorax sp. KPB24-03
GAAGGTGGAGAAAAAACGCGGGGCTGGGCATGCGGCGGTTCGCCGGCAGGCCGGCGCAGAAAAAAGGGGGCGGGGGAAGGGGGAGGGGGCGGAAGCGGTCGATTATTCCGCACGGCCCCGACTGGCGTGTGGCCGCACGGGACAGCGTGGCCTGCGCGGCACCGCCTGCGGCACTCGCCCCCGCTGGCCGCTCAGAGGCTGCGCTGGTTCACGCGCTGAGACAGGGCCTGCGCGCTTTCCCGGCGCTCACTGTAGCGGTCCACCAGGTAGGCCGCGCCGCCGCGCGTGAGCAGGGTGAACTTCACCAGCTCTTCCATCACATCCACCACGCGTTCGTAGTAGCTCGACGGCTTCATGCGGCCGGCCTCGTCGAATTCGAGGAACGCCTTCGCCACGGAGGACTGGTTGGGGATGGTGACCATGCGCATCCAGCGGCCCAGCACCCGCATCTGGTTGACCGCGTTGAACGACTGCGAGCCGCCCGAGACCTCCATCACCGCCAGCGTCTTGCCCTGGGTGGGGCGCACCGCGCCGACCGACAGCGGAATCCAGTCGATCTGCATCTTGAGGATGCCGGTCATCGCGCCATGGCGCTCGGGGGACGTCCAGACCATGCCTTCCGCCCATTGGGCGAGCGTGCGCAGCTCGGCCACCTTGGGGTGATCGTCGGGCGCCGCGTCCGGCATCGGCAGGCCGCGCGGATCGAAGATGCGCGCCTCGGCGCCCAGGGTCCGCAGCAGCCGCGCCGCCTCTTCGGTCAGCAGCCGGCTGTAGGACCGCTCGCGCACCGAGCCGTACAGCAGCAGGATGCGCGGGGCATGGGTGGCGCGCTGCGCGGGGAACAGCCGCTCGGGATCGACCGGGTGCAGCAGCGCGGCGTCGACGTTCGGAAGATCAGGACTCATACCACCCTCTGGACGCGTTCACGGCCCGAACCACCAGCAGCATCACCGGCACCTCGATGAGCACCCCCACCACGGTGGCGAGCGCCGCCCCCGAGTGAAAGCCGAACAGGCCGATGGCAGTGGCCACGGCCAGCTCGAAGAAGTTGGACGCGCCGATCAGGGCCGACGGGCCGGCGATGGCGTGCGTTTCGCCGGCCGCCCGGTTGAGCCCGTAGGCCAGCGCCGAGTTGAACAGCACCTGGATCAGGATCGGCACGGCCAGCAGCGCGATCACGAGCGGCTGCGCCAGGATCGCCTCGCCCTGGAAGGCGAACAGCAGCACCAGCGTGAGCAGCAGGGCCGCGATGGACCACGGCCCGATGCGCTGCAGCGCCGCCTCGAACACGGC
>NZ_BAAJYR010000676.1:0-1290 GCF_057546605.1 Acidovorax sp. KPB24-03
CGCCATCGAGCCGCAGCGCGCGCAGCAGCGGGCCGGCCATCACCGCGCCGGCAATCCCGGTGACCGCCACGGCCACCGCCGCCAGCGATGCGATGCCGCCCAGCCGCTCGGCCACGGCGGTCGCGATGGGAATGGTGGCCGACTTGGGCGCAAGCGACATCAGCGTCTGCATCGACCCGCCCAGCGCCCACGCCACGAGCACGGCCGACCCGATGGCCGCCACCGATCCGGCGAGCAGCGCGATCGCCACCGGCCGCCAGATCTGCCGGATCCGGCCCAGTTGCCCGTACAGCGGCACTGCCAGCGCCACCGTGGCCGGGCCGATGAAGAAATGGATCAGCTGCACGCCCTCGAAGTACACCGGGTACGGCACGCCGAGCGCCAGCAGCACGCACACGATGCCCACCACGGCCGTGAGCACGGGCAGCAGGAACGGGTTGTGGCCGCTGCGCCGGTACAGCCACAGCGCTGCGAGGTAGGCCAGCAGCGTGAGCGTGAGCCAGGTCAGCGGAGAGCGCTCCAGCGCCCCCAGCGCGGCCAGGCCGGTGGTGGGATCCGTCATGCGGGCGCCTTCATGCCGGCGGACCCGCGCGCCGACCGCGCGACAGCAGCCAATGCAGGGTGACGGCCGTCACGGCCATCGTCACCGCCGCACCGACGATGCAGGCGATGAGGAAGGGCTTCCACTCGTCCGCCACCCGGCCGAAGTGCACCATCACGCCGGTGACGGTGGGGATGAACAGCAGCATCATGTGCTGCAGCAGGGTGGCCGCGGTGGTGGCCAGCGACTCGGGAACGCGCCGCCGCCAGGCGAGCCAGGCCAGCAGCCAGAGCATGCCGACCAGGGCGCCCGGCAACGGCCAGCCCGTCAGGCGCACCGTGGCCTCTCCGAGCAACTGGAAGGCGATGAGAAGGCACAGGGCTTGGATCATGGGCAGGCCGGTATTGTCGGCCAGCCGCAGCCCGCCTGCACCCGGGCGTTTTGCCACAGGCGAATGCTATTTATTTGATAGCACTATGCCCTAGTACTTATTGTGCTAGAGGCCGTTTTTGCTCCAAGCCCCAGGCCACGTGCTCCCGCACCAGGGCGCTGGCGTCGGCGGCGCGGGACCGCAGCGCGGCCTCGATGCCAGCGTCCCCCGTGGCATGCAGCGCATTGCCCAGCGCCACGGCCACGTTGCGCAGCCACCGTTCGTGGCCGATGCGGCGGATGGGGCCGCCTTCCGTCATGCGCAGGAAGGTGGGCTCGTCCCAGGCGAACAGGTGCGCGAGCTGCTGCCCGCCCAGGCC
>NZ_BAAJYR010000677.1:0-1285 GCF_057546605.1 Acidovorax sp. KPB24-03
GCCGCAGGGCCGCGTCCCGCGCACCGCGGCGCTGCCCGCGACCGATGCCGACGACGGCCTGCTGAGCGACAACGACATGTACGAGCGCATGGTCTCGGCCATCCTGGACCATCGCCTGCCGCCCGGCACCAAGCTGGTGGAAGACAAGCTGGCCATGGCCTTCGGCGTGTCGCGCACCCGCGTGCGGCCGGTGCTGGTGCGCCTGGCGGGCGAGCAGGTGGTCACCCTCACGCCGCGCCGTGGCGCCTCCATCGCCCAGCCCACGGTGCAGGAGGCGCGCGAGGTGTTCGAGGCGCGCCGCCTGATCGAGCCGCGCCTGGTGTCGCTCTTCGTGGAGACGGCCACCGCGCAGGACGTGGCCTGGCTGGTGCAGAGCGTGGCCGACGAGGAGGCCTCGCGCCAGGCGGGCGACATGCGCCGGGCGATCCGGCTGTCGGGGGACTTTCACCTGCACATCGCGCAGGCGGCCGGCCACCAGACGCTGGGGCGCATCCTGCGCGAGCTGGTGTCGCGCACATCGCTCATCCTCATGACCTACAGCCCCAGCCATGTGCAGGCCCGCGAAGAGGCCACGGCCTGCGGCTGCCGCGAGCACCGCGCGCTGATCGACGCGATCCGCCTGCGCGATGCGGGCGAGGCCGCGCGGCGCATGCTCGACCACCTGGCGCGCATCGAATCGCAGCTCGAATTCACGCCCCCTCAGGACGCGGCGCCGGATCTGGTGCAACTGCTGGGTGCGGGCCGCGCGGCCTGACGCGCCGCGCACCCGGACAACAAGGCAACGCATGCGCCAACTGCTCGTCATCAACCCCAACACCTCGGCCAGCGTGAGCGCCTTGCTGCAGCGCCATGTGCAGGCCGCCGCCGGATCGCACGTGCAGGTGCGAACGGCCACGGCCCGGTTCGGCGCGCCCTACATCGCCTGCGAGGCCAGCTACGCGGTGGCCTCTCATGCGGCGCTGGACGCCTGGGCCGCTGCGCTGGCGGACGGCGGCCGCGCGCCCGATGCGGTGCTGGTCGGCTGTTTCGGAGATCCGGGCCTGATGGCGCTGCGCGAGAGCAGCCCGGTGCCGGTGACCGGGCTGGCCGAGGCCTCTTTCATCACGGCGGCGCGGCAAGGGCGCTTCGGCATCGTCACCGGCGGCGAGCGCTGGGGCCCGATGCTGCAGCGCCTGGCACAGGCACTGGGGCATGCGCCCATGCTGGCGGGCATCCACACGGTGGCACCCACCGGCGCGCAACTGGCCGCGGACCCTGCGGCGGCGCGGGCGCTGCTCGCCCAGGC
>NZ_BAAJYR010000678.1:0-1278 GCF_057546605.1 Acidovorax sp. KPB24-03
GGGCGATGGCCACGCGCTGCTGCTGGCCGCCCGAGAGTTCACTGGGCCAGGCCTGGGCCTTGTGCGCCAGGCCCACGCGGTCCAGCAGGGCCAGGGCCCGCTGCTCGGCCGCCTGGCGCGACAGCACCGACAGGTGTGGAAACAGGTTGAACTGTTGGAACACGAAGCCGATGCGCGAGCGCAGCGCGTTCACGTCCACGCCCGGCCCGTGGATGGGCTGCCCGTCGATCAGGATGCGCCCGCCCTGGATGGGTTCGAGCCGGTTGAGCGTGCGGATCAGCGTGGATTTGCCCGAGCCCGAAGGCCCGCACACCACGACCACCTCGCCCTGGTCGATGGTTTCGGTCACGTCCACCAGGGCGTGGTAGCTGCCGTACCACTTGTTCACGCCGTGCAGTTCGATCATGTCGTTCGGAGTCCGGAAGAAGAGGAGGGGGCCGCGCGCCGCGCCAGCCGGCGCTCCAGCGCGTACGCCAGGCGCGACAGTCCGAAGCACAGCACGAAGTAGGTCAGGCCCAGGATGCCGAACACTTCGGCCGGCCGGATGAAGACCTGGGTGTTGATCTGCGTGGCGATGAAGGCCACCTCCGTGAGCCCGATGATGTAGCCCAGCGAGGTCTCCTTGATGGTGACGACGAACTGGTTCACCAGCGAAGGCAGCATGTTGCGCAGCGCCTGCGGCAGCACCACCCGGCGCATGGCACGGGGGTACGACAGGCCCAGGGCGCGGGCGCATTCCATCTGCCCGCGCGGCAGGCCCCGGATGCCGGCGCGCACGATCTCGGCCAGGTAGGCCGCGTTGAACACCACGAGCGCGACCAGCATGGTGGTGAACTGGTCGGTCTTCACCCCCGTCACGCTGGGCAGGAAGAAATAGGCCCAGAACACCACCATCAGGAGCGGCGTGCCGCGCACCACGAAGACGATGGCCGTGACCGGCCAGCGCACCGAGCGCCACGGGCTCACGCGCGCCAGGCCGAACAGCACGCCCAGCGGCAGCGCCAGCAGCAGGGCGCCCGCCGCCAGCAGCAGCGTGAGCGCCAGGCCGCCCAGCGGGCCGTTGGGGTACTGGCCGACCAGGAAGTACAGCCAGTAGGTATCGATCAGTTCCAGCATGTGTGCCTATCCGTTGTTCACTGCGCTGCGCATTACCTGCGGCGCATCAAACTGGCGCTGCCAAAGCCAGTGCCCCCGTGCAAGGGCCGCCCCGCCGCACTGGGGGCGTCCCCCTCCCGACTCGCGCAGCGAGACGAGAGAGGGGGAAGGCGCGAAGCGACT
>NZ_BAAJYR010000679.1:0-1275 GCF_057546605.1 Acidovorax sp. KPB24-03
CGCGGCTCCAGGCGGCGGGCGAGCGCGGCGTCCAGCGTGGTGATGGTCACGTAGGCGGCGGCCAGGCGGTCGCGGGCCAGGGGGGCGAGCAGGTCGAGGTCGCGCTCCACCCCGCTCGACTTGGTGATGACCGAAAACGGGTAGCGGGCCTCGCCCAGCACTTCGATCAGCCCGCGCGTCAGGCGCAGCTCGCGCTCCACGGGCTGGTAGCAGTCGGTGGCGGATCCGATGTTGAGCAGCTGCGGCACATGCCCGGGCCGGGCCAGTTCGCCGCGCAGCACCTCGGCGATGTTGTGCTTGGCGATGATCTGCGTCTCGAAGTCCAGCCCCGGCGACAGGTTCAGGTAGCTATGCGTGGGCCGCGCGTAGCAGTAGATGCAGCCGTGCTCGCACCCGCGGTAGGGGTTGACCGAGTGCTCGAAGAAGATGTCCGGCGAGTCGTTGGCGCAGATGGCGCTGCGCGCGGTCTCCAGCACCACGCGCGTGGCCTGGGGGGCGGCGGCGTCCGGCCCTTCGCCGGGCCCGGCCCAGCCATCGTCGAAGGCGTCGCGCGCATCGCGCAGGAAACGGTGCGGGATCCGCGTCGCGGCGCCCCGCCCCTTGATGGCGTGCAGTGGGATCTGGAATTCGGACATGGACGGCGCCTCGGCTGCGGGCTGGGCCAGGGGCGGCGCCGGTTCGACGCCTGCCTGCGGCCAGCCAAAGACTGTATATAAACACAGATATTAGCGCCGTTCGCTCGGGATGTCTCCCGCCCCTTCGCCAGGCGCCGTTCGCCCCGATGCCGTGGGCCTGCACTGGCCCGGGCTACCGCCTGCGGTTCACGCGGCCAGGGAGAGGCGGCGCAGCAGGCCGCGCAGGTGCATGCGCTGCAATTGCACATCCAGCGCCTGCAGCGCGCGGCCTTCCTCGGTGAAGCCCGTGATCCGGGCGCAGACCGGGCCGCCCTCCTCCTCCACGGCGGTGGTGCCCGTCAGCAGGCCAGCGGCGCGCAGCAGCTCGAAATGCTGGATTTCCTCGGGGTCGGAGGTGGTGAACGGCAGGGGCTGTTCCGCCACCTTGCCCAGGAACACGACGTTCATATGCGCACTTTCTTCACAGGGCTGGCGCGCGCACCGGCCGGAACTCGGGGATCGAATCCGTGGCGCCAAGGCTGCCGCCCTCAGGGAAGGCACACGGTAGGCCACAACGCGGTGCAGCACAAGCACGGCCGGACAGGAGGTCACGGTGCTGCGCTCGGCAACGGTTTGGGTGTTTTTTGGCCTCCAGCACAAT
>NZ_BAAJYR010000680.1:0-1268 GCF_057546605.1 Acidovorax sp. KPB24-03
CGGTGCTCTCGCGCTGCCTGCAGTTCAACCTGCGCCCGATGGCGCCCGAGACGGTGCTCGAGCACCTGGGGCGCGTTCTGGCGCAGGAGAACGTGCCGGCCGAACCCCAGGCGCTTCGCCGCCCGGCCGGGCACGCGTGTCAGGGCCGGGCCCTCCTCTTCATCCATGACTGTCCTTGTTGTGTTTTGCCGCGCCTTGCGGGCGACCTCCAATGGGACCGTATTCTCGCGCCAGCCAGGGCCCTTCGGGACGAGCGGCGAGGCCGGGCACCGGCGGCGAACGGGCCCTGACCTGCCGGCCCGCCGCCGGCCCCGGGCCTTGCTGCGACAATCGCCCCGCTATGAACCAAGCCTATATCCTTACCCTGTCCTGTCCCGACAAGCTCGGGCTGGTGCATGCGGTGTCCGGCTTCCTGCTGGAGCATGGCGGCAACATCGAAGAGGCCGCCCAATACAACGACCACGCCACCGGGCTGTTCTTCATGCGCGTGCAGTTCGCCTGCGGGGCGCACGACCACGCCGCGCTCAAGACGCAGCTGGCCGCCTTCGCCGGCCCGCACGGCATGCACTGGCAGTTGCACCCGGTGTCCGAGCCGATGAAGACCGTCATCATGGTCAGCCGCGAAGGCCACTGCCTGAACGACCTGCTGTTTCGCTGGAAGTCCGGCCTGCTGCCGGTGCACATCGCGGCCATCATCAGCAACCACCGCGATTTCTACCAGCTCGCGGCCAGCTACAACGTGCCGTTCCACCACATCCCCGTGACGGCCGCCACCAAGGCGCAGGCCGAGGCGCGGCAGTTCGAGATCATCGAATCCGAAGGCGCCGAGCTGGTGGTGCTGGCGCGCTACATGCAGGTGCTGTCGGACGACCTGTGCCGCAAGCTGGAAGGCCGGGCCATCAACATCCACCACAGCTTCCTGCCCAGCTTCAAGGGCGCCAAGCCCTACTACCAGGCGCACGACCGCGGCGTGAAGCTGATCGGCGCCACCGCCCACTACGTGACGGCCGACCTGGACGAGGGCCCGATCATCGAGCAGGACGTGGCCCGCGCGGACCACAGCAAGACGGTGGAAGACCTCACCGCCATGGGCCGCGACACCGAAAGCCAGGTGCTGGCCCGCGCCGTCAAGTGGCACACCGAGCACCGCGTGCTGCTCAACGGCCACAAGACGGTGATCTTCCGCTGAAGGCGCCCCGGGTGCGGCGCATGCAGGGAGCCCGGTGACCACGGCCCGCCCGTCCGAGCGGCCGCGCGGCGCGGTGCGC
>NZ_BAAJYR010000681.1:0-1264 GCF_057546605.1 Acidovorax sp. KPB24-03
TGCACGCCCGCCTGCTGGAGCGCGAGCGCGCCGCCCTGCGCCAGGCCCTGCAGCGGCGCTGACCGGGCGCACGGCCGCCGCCAGGAGTGCCCCCACAATCGGCCCACCAGAAGCTTTTCCTTTCTCCAGCGCCGCCATGCAGCACTTCAGCCTTCGCCAATCCATTCGCCACGGGCTGGTGATCGCCGCGTTCTGCGCCGCCATCGCCGGCATCCAGCTCGCCTACGGCCGGGGACCGTGGGACGTGCAGCTCGTGTACTCCCTGGCCATCGGCCTACCGAGCTGGCTGCTGATCGACATCGGCCGCCTGTGGCTCTCACGCCATAGCCCCATCCCGTGGCCCCTGGGCTGGCGCGGCTGGGCGCTGGTCGCGGTGGGCGGCTCCATCGGCTTTCAGTTCGGCTCGGCCCTGGGCGATGCCTACCGCGAGAGCATGCACCCCGGCCTGACCCTGGCGTCGGCAGGCGGCCCCAGTTCGGCCATGGTGACGACGGTGCTGGCGTGCCTGGCGCTGTCGTTCTTCTTCTACGCCCAGGGAAAATCGCGCTTCCTGGAAGGCAAGATCGCCGAGGTCGAACGCGACGCCGCCGAGGCGCGCCTCAAGCTGCTGGAGGCGCAGCTGGAGCCGCACATGATGTTCAACACCCTGTCCAACCTGCGCGTGCTGATCGCCGCCGACCCGCCCCGCGCCCAGGCCATGCTGGACCACCTGATCGACTACCTGCGCGCCACACTCGGCGCCTCGCGGGCCACGCTGCACCCGCTGGCCGACGAATTCGCCCGGCTGCGCGACTACCTGGAGCTGATGTCGGTGCGCATGGGCCCGCGTTTGGCCTACACGCTCGACCTGCCCGAGGCGCTCGCCCGCGTGCCCGTGCCGCCGCTGCTGCTGCAGCCGCTGGTGGAAAACGCCATCCGCCACGGCCTGGAGCCGAAGGTGGAAGGCGGCAGCATCCACATCGCCGCCCGGCCATTGCCCGACGGCCTGCTGGAACTGCTGGTGCAGGATTCGGGCGCCGGGCTGGCCGCAGGCGGCACCGCACCGCCCGGGCCACCCGGCCCGGCGCGCCAGAGCTTCGGGCTGCAGCAGGTGCGCGAGCGGCTGCACACGCTGTACGGCGAGCAAGGCACTATTAATTTGATAGCACAATGCCCTAGTGAAACATGCGCCAGAGCCCAAATGACCCTGAACCATCTGACCCTGTCGCTGCAGTTCGCGCGCTTTCCCGGGGTGCAGGAACACCGCGCCGCCCTGCCCCGCCTC
>NZ_BAAJYR010000682.1:0-1262 GCF_057546605.1 Acidovorax sp. KPB24-03
GCGGAGGCCGTCACCGCCCCGCAGTCGCCCTGGTGGCAACGCTGGTGGGGCTGACGTGCGGGCCGGGGCCATGGGGCCGGTCGGCGCCCGCCTGCGCCGCCGGCCGGGAACTGATCGGCCTGCCCGCGGTCAGTCACTGCCGTTGCCGGTCTTTTCTTTTCCGCACATGAGGGTGTCCGCCACGATGGTTGCTTTCCGTTCGATTCCGCACCCCGCGCACTCCAAGCCCTCCAGAGCACCTCGTGGCGTTTTCCGGGCCGTCTGCGCCGCGCTCGCCCTGGCCGCCTGCGCCGTGGCGCCCCAGGCCTGGGCGCAGAGCTACACGATCTCCGCCGAGCAGATGCAGGGCGCCGTGGCCGAGAAGTTCCCCCGCCGATATGCGCTGGGCGGCCTGATGAACCTGGATGTGCAGGCGCCCCGGCTGCGGCTGCTACCGCAGCAGAACCGGCTGAACGCCGACATGGACGTGACCGCCTCGGGTCCGCTGCTGCAGCGCCGCTACGCCGGCGCGTTCGATGTGGACTTCGCGCTGCGCTACGAGCCATCGGACCGCACGATCCGCGCGCACCAGCTGCATGTGAACGCGCTGCGCCTGGAGGGGCTGCAGCCGCAGGCCGCGGAAATGCTCGACATCTATGGCCCGCAGCTGGCCCAGCAGACGCTGAGCGAGGTGGTGCTGCACCAGTTGCGGCCGCAGGACCTGGCCGTGCCGGATGGCCTGGGCATGCAGCCGAGCAGCATCACGGTGACGGACAAGGGGCTGGTCGTGCGCTTCGAGCCCAAGGCCGCACCTTAGAAAGGAAAGTGTTCACCGCTTTTTCGGGGATGGCTCTTCTACCCGCGGGGCCAGGGCCTTTCCGGGCGGTTTGCCGCGTTGCCGCGTCTGCACGCAAGCCCCTGCCATTGGCGGCGCACCGCGCCTTGTATCCCGCGTTGGAGATGTTCTGAGCGCCGGGCCCGGCGCGCCGCAGGGCAGGTGCGGCGTGGTCCTACCCCGGTCCGGCCCGGCGTTTTTTACGATGGGTGCTTTCCGGCGCGGCCACGCAGCGCCGTTGCGCACGGTCCCGCCGTGCCCGCCAGGGGCCACCGGCCCCTTCCGCCCCATTCCTTTCATGCCACCGGCGGCGCCTCGCGCGCGGCCCGGTCCTTCTTTTCAAGGAGCTCCATGAACACGCCATCCTTCACCTCGTGGTTCCAGACCGAAACGCTCTGGGGCCTGTCCCTGGTCAGCCTTGCGCTGGCGCTGGCCGCCGCGCTGGGCG
>NZ_BAAJYR010000683.1:0-1246 GCF_057546605.1 Acidovorax sp. KPB24-03
GCGGGAGTCGGGGCCTGCGGTGCTGGCGCCAATCGGGGCGCGGCCGGCACGGCGGAGGAGGGGGGGGCATCCGTGGATTCGGCCGCCGGAGTCTTGGCCACGGCCGGCTCCTGCACCGCCACGGAGGCCGGAGCCGGCGCCCACACGGTGATGCCCATCTCGGCCAGCATGGCGCGCTGGCGTGCGTCCAGGTCCAGGCTCATAGTGGCAGGCTCATCACGACGGCATCCTCGCGTTCGCCGCCGTGGGCGGGGTAGTAGCGCTTGCGTTCGCCCACGAAGCGAAAGCCCCGGGCTTCGTAGATCGACCGTGCCCGCGCATTGCTCACGCGCACTTCCAGCCACAGCCATTGCGCGTTGCAGCCGCGCGCCCACAGGGCCAGCGCATCCAGCAGCAGCCGGGCCCAGCCCTGGCGCTGGTGGGCGGGTGCCACGGTCAGGTTGAGCAGGTGCACTTCGTCCACGCCTTTCATGGCCACGAAGTAGCCGATCAGTTCATCGCCGGCCATCAGCAGCTGGGTTTCGTAGCCGGCCGCCATGGCATCGATGAAGTTGCCGCGCGTCCAGGGGTGCGTGTAGGCGACCTGTTCGATCGCCAGCAGCGCATCCAGCCGCGCGAGCGTGAGCGGCTCGAACCGGGCTTCTTCGGGGGTGTGGGGAACGGCGCTCATGGGGCACTCAGAATGGGAGGCAGGGCGGCTGCGGCCGCCTGCCTCGCCGCCAGGCGCTCCGCCGTGGTTTGCGCCACTTTATCGCGCACGTACAGCGGCAGGGCTTCGCTGGCCGGTTGCGCGCCCCCCGCAGCGATGCGCGCGGGGGGCCAGGTGCAGCAGGGCCAGAGCGGTCGGCAGGGCGAACACGTGGGGGGCGTCGGGTGCGAGCCGCTCGCCATAGGCCGCGCGGGCATTGCCGGCCACGGTGTAGCCGGGCGGCACGGCCACGGACTGCGGCGCGCACAGGCCGAAATCGTCGCCTCCGCGCCATGTGCCGTCGGCCTGGAATTCGAAGGGCGCGGTGTAGACCTCGTCCATGCGGGCGTCGAGCACCGCCACCACGCGCGTGCAGCCATGGGCATGGCGGGCCGCCTCGGCCACGGCCAGCAGGGTGTCGATCGGCAGCACCGGCACGCCCGCGCCGCCGCGCGCACCGAACGCCAGTCCCTGCGCCACCGAGCACGCCGTGCGCAGGCCGGTGAACGAACCCGGGCCGCGCCCGAAGACCACGGCATCCAGCGTGTCGAACGACAG
>NZ_BAAJYR010000684.1:0-1244 GCF_057546605.1 Acidovorax sp. KPB24-03
GTGGTACTTCTGGCGCAGCAAAGGTCGACGGCAAGCGCGTCTGCGCCCAGGTGTCGCCAGGGCCGGGCTGGGAGCGCGACAGCACGCCTTACGACGGCCCGGGCTGCGAGGCGCGCCGCCGGGTGTTCGTCATCCCGATGCGCTGACGCTGCCGCCGCAGGGCGTGGCAGCACCTGCACCGCGCTGCTATACGCCGGCCTGCTGGTGCCGCCATTCCTGGCTGCGTCCGCCGTAGCCGTAAGCGGCCGCGCGGGCATCGATCAGGTGGATGTAGCTCACCTCGTGCAGGCGGGGCAGCAGGCCGGCGAACGCGGCATGGATCTCGCGCAGGTAGCGCGCCTTCTCCGCCTTGGTGTTGGTCTCGTCGGTGATGCTGATGTCCAGGTGGAAGGCGGTCTGGCCCAGCTCGGCCAGCGAGACGCCCCCGATGAACCATTGGTCGGCCGCGATGAACTGCACCGTGGTGGCGATCACGGGCAGGGCCTTGCCCAGTACGTTCTGGGTGATGTCGGCGACAGCCGCCGTCGCGCGGCTGGCCAGGGCGGCATCGGCGGGGCCGGACAGGTGGATGGCGATGTGGGGCATGGTGCGGGTGCTCGTTGAAGGGATGCCGTGATTTTTCGCCGCATCCACCGTCCTGAAAAGCGGGATTCATGGATACCATCCATCGGTTATTCCGTTGGATGCACTGCGCCATGCATGCCTTTCCCCTCGACCAGCTTCGCACCTTCGCCGCCGTGATCGACGCGGGCAGCCTCACGGCCGGCGCGCCGCGGGTGTTTTTGTCGCAGTCGGCCGTCAGCGAACAGTTGCGCAAGCTCGAAGAGCAGGCCGGCCAGTCGCTGCTGCTGCGCTCCAAGGCCGGCGTGGCGCCCACGGCAGCGGGCGAGCGGCTGCTCGGCCATGCGCGCCAGTTGCTCGCGCTGAGCGAGGCGGCCTGGCGCGATCTGCACGGCGTGGCGCTGCAGGGCACGCTGCGGCTCGGGGTCACCGATTACTTCCGCCCGGCCGATCTGGCGGGCCTGCTGGCGCGGGTGGAGGCGCAGTACCCGCAGGTGCGGCTGCAGGTCACGGTGCAGAAAAGCGGGCTGGTCGAAGCGGGCTATGCCGGCGGCGAGTTCGACGTGGGGCTGACCATGGCCTTGCCCGCCGCGCGCACGACGAGTGGCGCTGCCCGCGCACGGCCTGCCGCCAATGCCGCCGCGGCGAAGGCGTCGCTGCTGCGCCAGGAGGCCCTGCACTGG
>NZ_BAAJYR010000685.1:0-1243 GCF_057546605.1 Acidovorax sp. KPB24-03
CTGGTGCTGCTGCTGCGCCCGCGGCCGCTCGCGCTGCAGCTCATGGGCCACGACCTGCGCCTGAGCCGGCTGGGGCGGCTGCTGCAGGGGCTGATGGTGGTGGCGTTCTCCACGGCGCAGGCGCCGATCGACTGGACGCCGGCCACCCTCGCGCTGGCGGCATGGGCGGTGGCCGGGGGCGTGGCCCTCTTCCTGGGCATCCTGGTGCTGCAGGGCACCCTGGCGTTCTGGACCGTGGAGAGCCTGGAGATCGCCAACGTGCTCACCTACGGCGGCGTGCAGGCGGCGCAGTACCCGCTGGCGCTTTATGCGCAGTGGTTCCGCCGGCTGCTGACCTTCGCCGTGCCGCTGGCCTGCGTGGCGTATTACCCGGGCCTGGCGATCCTGTCGCACCCCGACCCGCTGGGCGCGCCCGCCTGGGTCGGCTGGGTGTCGCCCGCCGCCGGATTCGCCTTCCTGGCCGCCGCCTTCGGGGCTTGGCGCCTGGGCCTGCGGCACTACGCCTCCACCGGCAGCTGAACCCCCTCGAACCCGACCTGGCAAATAGAGACTTGACATTGTTTGTCTAGTCAATTATTGTTCAGGCCATGATCGACGCCCAAAAAAACCGATGCCAGCCGTCTGCCGCCCGCCCCGCTCACCGTGGCGGGCATTCCTTTTCTGGTGGAAGAAAGCATTGGCTACCAGATGCGCCGCATCGTGTGCATCGTCGCCAGCGAGATCGAGCGCCGCATGGAGCCCCTCGGCCTGACCGATGCGCAATGGAAGCCGCTGCTGCGCCTGTACCTGAACCACGAGAACACGGTCGCGGGCCTGGCGCGTCTGTGCCAGCTCGACGCCGGCGGCATGACCCGCCTGCTCGACCGGCTGGAGGCCAAGGGCCTTTGCTCCCGCACGCGCTCGGTGGAAGACCGCCGGGTCGTGCACATCGAACTCACGCCCGAAGGGCATGCGGCGGCCGCGCAGATCCCCGCGATCCTGACGGAGCTGCAGCAGGTGTGCGCCCAGGGTTTCCAGCCGGCCGAGTACCACCAGTTGCAGGATTTCCTCAAGCGCATCCACGGCAACCTGCAGACGCTGGGGGCGGCGGCCGACACCGCTGCGCCCCGCCCATCCTGAGAGTCAGTCCACCATGAACGCCACTTTTCCCTCCACGCCCGCCGCAGCCGATGCGGCCTCGGCCCGCGACACCGCGCGCCCGACACCCCCAGCCCGCTGCGCGGCGCGCTGCAGTATTTTCGCC
>NZ_BAAJYR010000686.1:0-1238 GCF_057546605.1 Acidovorax sp. KPB24-03
GCCGGCATCGAAGGCCGGCTCCTGGCGCAGCGCGGGCTCGGCCGCGCCGTCGGGCTCGGGCGGTTTCGCGCGCTTGGGGGCGTTGCGGTGGGCGGACCAGGCGTTGAAGGCGACGATGGCCGCCAGAACGACGCCGCCCGCGATGATGAGGCCGAGTTGGAAGTTGCTCATGGTGAAAAAACGTGCGGCTTCTGGGGGGTTCAGGCATCGGCCATGGACAGCGCGGACTCCATGTCCACGGCCACGATACGCGAGACGCCCTGCTCCTGCATGGTCACGCCGATCAGTTGTTCGGCCATTTCCATGGCGATCTTGTTGTGGCTGATGAAAAGGAACTGCGTGCCGCTGCTCATGCTGGACACGAGCTTGGCATAGCGTTCGGTGTTGGCATCGTCCAGCGGCGCGTCCACCTCGTCCAGCAGGCAGAACGGCGCGGGGTTGAGCTGGAAGATGGCGAAGACGAGCGCGATGGCGGTCAGGGCCTTCTCGCCGCCGGACAGCAGGTGGATGGTCTGGTTCTTCTTGCCCGGCGGCTGCGCCATCACCTGCACGCCGGAGTCGAGGATTTCGTCGCCGGTGATGATGAGGCGCGCATTGCCGCCGCCGAACAGCTCGGGGAACATGCGCCCGAAATGGCCGTTCACCGTCTCGAAGGTGCCCGAGAGCAGTTCGCGGGTTTCGGCGTCGATCTTGCGGATCGCGTCCTCCAGCGTGTTCATGGCCTCGGTCAGGTCCGCGGTCTGCGAGTCGAGGAAGGTCTTGCGCTCGCGCGCGAGGTTCAGCTCCTCCAGCGCGGCGAGGTTGACCGCGCCCAGGGCCGCGATCTCGCGGTGCAGGCGGTCGATCTCGCTTTGCAGGCCGGCCGAGCGCACGCCGCCGGCCTCGATGGACTGCGCCACCGCCTCCAGGTCGGCCTGTGCGTCGGCCAGCAGCGTGGTGTATTGCTCCAGGCCCAGGCGCGCGGCCTGCTCCTTGAGCTGGAATTCGGTGATGCGGGCGCGCAGCGGATCGAGCGCGCGTTCCAGCTGCATGCGGCGCTCGTCGCTCGCGCGCAGCTTGGCGGTGAGGTCGTCGTATTCGCTGCGCTGGGCGCCCAGGGCCTTCTCGCGTTCCATCTTGAGGTCCAGCGCCTGCTGCAGGCCGCCCTGCGCCGCGGCGTCGGACAGCCGCGCCATCTCGTCGCGGGCGCGCTGCTGCTCATCGGCCAGCGCGCGGGTCTGGCTGCCCGCCGTGTCCAG
>NZ_BAAJYR010000687.1:0-1236 GCF_057546605.1 Acidovorax sp. KPB24-03
CGGCAGTTGCTCCAGCACCGCTTCCAGCTCGGGCGCGGCCGGCGCGCCGGCGCGCGGGCCGCCGCAGCCGCCCTTGGTGCACTGCTTCTTGCCGGCGCCGCCCAGCAGCGTGTCGAACTCCTGCGCCACGAGTTCGCGGTGCGCATCGAGCTGGTGCAGGAAGGCGCAGGTGCCCAGGCCCAGGGTCTGGGCGATCCAGGCCAGGTCGTCGTCGCGCGTGGGCAGCACGTGGGTCTGCTGGTCGTCCAGGTAGTGGATGCGGTGCTCCACCTGGCGCAGGAAGGTGTAGGCCGCGGCCAGCGCCTCGGCCGTCTCCTGCGGCATGAGGCCGGCGCGTGAGATGCGCTGCAGCGCCTCCAGCGTGGGGCGGCAGCGCAGCTCGGGGAACTGCCCGCCGCGCACCACCTGCAGCAGCTGCACGGTGAATTCGATCTCGCGGATGCCGCCGCGCGAGAGCTTCACGTCGTTGGCGCGCTCGGGGTGGCCGGCGCTGCGCTTGGCGGCGTGGTCGCGGATCTGCCGGTGCAGCGAGCGCAGCGCGTCGAACACGCTGTAGTCCAGGTAGCGCCGGAAGACAAAGGGCAGCACCACGCCGCGCAGGGCCTGCACCGGCTCGCCGATGACGCTGCTGCGCGGCGCGACCACGCGGCTCTTGAGCCAGGCGAAACGCTCCCATTCGCGGCCCTGCACCTGCAGGTATTCCTCCAGCGCGGCCAGCGAAACGGCCGCCGGGCCGGAGTTGCCGTTGGGCCGCAGCGCCAGGTCCACCCGGAAGACGAAGCCGTGCTCGGTGGTGTCGCCGATCAGGCCGTAGATGGCCTTGACGGCGTGGCCGAAGTACTCGTGGTTGGAGATGCGGTTGCGGCCCTCGGCGTTGCCGGCGGTCTCGCCGTCGTGTTCGTACACGTAGATCAGGTCGATGTCGCTGGACACGTTCAGCTCGCGCGCGCCCAGCTTGCCCATGCCGATGATCCACAGCTCGACCGGCTGGCCCTCGGGGCCGCGTGGGGCGCCGTGGCGGGCGTCGAGCGCTTCGCGGGCCTGCACGCAGGCCTGGTCCAGGGCCAGTTCGGCCAGCTCGGTGGTGGCCCGCGTGATGTCGGCCAGCGGCGCGCCCTGTTCGCAATCGAGGCGCACCAGCCGCTCCATCACCACCTGCCGCAGGATGCGCAGGCCGGTGCCGGTGTCGTGCCCGCGGGCCCGCAAGGCGGCCAGCGCCTCGGCCATGGTGGCCCG
>NZ_BAAJYR010000688.1:0-1233 GCF_057546605.1 Acidovorax sp. KPB24-03
CGGGCCTCACGGCCTGCGCCGACATGTCCGGCATCGCGCCCCATGCGCAGATGCGCGACGCCGCCTCGCTCGGCCTTGCGGCGCCAGCCGCCGGTGCCGGCGCGGTGGCGCAGAAGTCCTTCGCCGAAGCCACGCTGCCCACGGACTGGTGGCTGGGCTTCGGCGACGGCCAGCTCGATGCGCTCATCGACCGCGCCCTGGCCACCAACCCCAACCTGAAGCTCACCGAGGCGCGCATCGCCCGCGCCCAGGCCTTCATCGAGACCGCCCGCGCGGCCGACGGCCCGCAGCTCAACGGCAGCCTGGACGTGAACCGGCAGCTCTACAGCGCCAACGGCCCCTACCCGCCGCCGCTGGCCGGCAGCGTACTCAACAGCGGCACGGCGCGCCTGTCGGGCAGCTGGGAGATCGACTTCTTCGGCAAGAACCGCGCCGCGCTCGAATCCGCCCTGGGCAGCGCCAATGCCGCGCAGGCCGATGCCCAGGCCGCGCGCCTGCTGCTGGCCAGCAACGTGGCGCGCAGCTATTTCCAGCTGGCGCGCCTGAAGGCCCAATTGGGTGTGGCCGAACGCACGCTGGCCCAGCGCAACGAAACGCTGCGCCTGGTGCGCGACCGCGTGGATGCGGGCCTGGACACCCAGCTGGAGCGGCGCCAGAGCGAAGGCGGCCTGCCCGAGGCGCGCCAGCAGATCGAGGCGATCCAGGAGCAGATCGCCCTCACCCGCAATGCCCTGGGCGCGCTGGTGGGTCAGCCAAATGCCGCGAACGCCCTAGATTTTCCTGCCCTGGATGCTATTCATTCGATAGCAATTCCCGGCACGCTGCCGGCCGACCTGCTGGGCCGGCGGCCCGACGTGGCCGCCGCGCGCTGGCGCGTGGAGGCCGCCACCCAGGACGTGGCCGTGGCCAAGGCGCAGTTCTATCCGAACGTGAACCTGACGGCCTTCCTGGGCCTGTCGTCGATCGGGCTGGACCGCTTCGCCGAGGCCGGCAGCAAGGAGTGGGGCATCGGCCCGGCGATCCGCCTGCCGATCTTCGACTCGGGCCGCCTGCGCGCCAACCTGCGCGGCAAGGCCGCCGACGTGGATGCGGCGGTCGAGAGCTACAACGCCGCGCTGCTGGATGCCGTGCATGACGCGGCCGACCAGCTCGCCTCGGCCCGCTCCATCGACCGCCAGCAGGCCGAGCAGCGCCACGCGCAAGAGGCCGCCGAGGCCGCCTACGACATCGCCC
>NZ_BAAJYR010000689.1:0-1229 GCF_057546605.1 Acidovorax sp. KPB24-03
CCGGCCGACCCGCGCAACGCGGGCATCGCCGACATCGCGATCGCTCCGCGCGACGCGGCGGGCCGCGTCACCGCCGTGGCCGACGTGGTGATCCTGCAGCCCGAGCGCCCCAACGGCACCTTGCTGGTCGAGGTGCCCAACCGGGGCCGCAAGCTCATCGGCCCGGCGTACGACGACGCACCCGCCACCTATGGCCGCCTGCAGCAGGCGGCCGATGCCGGCGCCGGCTTCCTGCTGGCGCAGGGCTACACGCTGGCCTGGATCGGCTGGCAGGGCGACCTGCCCGTCTCGGGCGGCAGCAAAGGCGCAGCGCTGCTGGGCCTGAACGTGCCCGTGCTGGCCGGCTTGACCGGTCCCTCGCGCGATGAATGGGTGTTCACGCCCAAGCAGGCCGAGGCCGTGCAGACCGTCAAGCTCGCCTACCCGGCGGCCACGCGCGAAGGCGCGCGCCTCACGGTGCGCCCGCGCGCGCAGGACGAGCGCACGCAGCCTGCGGGCCTGGCCTTTCGCTTCGTGGACGACCAGACGCTGGAAATCACCCGCCCCGCCCGCCAGCCGGCCGACGCCATCTACGAGTTCACCTACACCGCGCGCGACCCGCAGGTGATGGGCCTGGGCCTGGCCGCGCTGCGCGACGTGGCCCACTACCTGCGCCACGACGGCAGCGCCGCCAACCCGCTCGCCCACGGCGGCCAGCCGCAGATGCGGCACCTGCTGGGCACCGGCATCTCGCAGTCGGGCCGGGTGCTGCGCGACTTCGTCTACCTGGGCTTCAACGAATCGGCCGACCACCGGCCCGTGTACGACGGCCTGCTGCTGCAGATCCCCGGCGGGCGCCGCAGCTTCACGAGCGCGCGCTTCGGCCAGCCCGCGCGCAACCCGGGCCCCAACACCGACACCTGTACCCGGTGGACCAGTTCCCCATGGCCTACGAAGCCAGCACCGATCCGCAGACCGGCCGCACCGATGGCCTGCTGCAGCGCTGCCGTGCCACGGCAAGCTGCCCGCGCATCATGCAGGTGGACTCCGAATACGAAATGTGGGCCTCGCACGCGAGCCAGAGCGTGACCGATGCGCGCGGCCACCACCTGGGCTTGCCGCCCGAGGTGCGCGCCTATCTGGTCGCCGGCACCCAGCACTTCGCCGCGGCCGACGCCGTGGCCAAGCCCCAGCCCGGCTGCCGCCTGCCCACCTCGCCCATCTACCCCGGCCCGCTGATGCGCGCGCTG
>NZ_BAAJYR010000690.1:0-1221 GCF_057546605.1 Acidovorax sp. KPB24-03
CTTCGGGGCGGTAGAGCGCGGCGGCGCCCGCGCCGGCCAGGGCTCGCGCCACCTCGAAGCGCACGGCCATCTGGCCCGAACTGGTCCACGCGGCCGAATCGAGCGGGTAGCCGTCGGGCGTGGCGCGGCCATACAAGGGCTCTGCCAGGCGCTGCAGCCACGACAGGGCCGGATCGGGGTTGGCCAGCACGCGGTCGGCATAGCCCATGCGCAGGCCGGCCATCACGTACTGCACCGGGTCGCGCAGCCGCTTGCCCAGCGAGGCCTGGAACGGCGCGCTGGCGAACAGCGTCTGCAGCACGGCGGCGATGTGGCCGTCGCTGCGGGTGAACGACTCGGCCATGGCCTCCAGCAGCGCGGGCGGCGGCGCATCGCCCACCAGGTAGGTGGCGAGCTTGCGCGACACGAAGCGCGCCGTGGCCGGGGCGCGGGCCAGGCGGTCGAGCGCCTCGTCCAGTTCGGCCATGCCCTGGCCCTGCAGCGGCTGGCCCAGCAGCTCCTTGGGGCCCCAGTCGTGGCGCTGGGGGTGGAATTCGTACAGGCCGTGGCGCACGTACTGGCGCGTCCACTCGGCTTTGAGCTTCGGCGGCGGCTCGCCCAGCGGGCGCAGCGACACGCCGTGGCCGGTGAGCACGCGCGCCATCTCCTGCACGTCGCGCTGGCTGTAGCCGCCGTCCACGCCCAGGGTGTGCAGCTCCATCAGCTCGCGCGCGTAGTTTTCGTTGATGCGGTTGGCGGCGTTCTGCGCGTTGTCCAGGTAGCGCAGCATGGCGGGGTGGCGCACGGTGGCGCCGAGCAGGTCCCGAAAGCGCCCCAGCGCGTGCGGGCGGATGGCGCGGTCCTCGTAGTCGCCCACCATGGCGCGGATATCGGCCTTGCCGGCGAAGACGCTGAAGTGGTTCATCCAGAACCAGGTCATCTTCTCCTTCAACTGCGCGGGCGAGTACACGGCCCGCAGCACGAAGCGGCGCTCGGCCTCGCGCTGCAGGGCCCGCATGTCGCGCTGGTAGGTCTCCTGCGCGGCCTTGCGCGCCTCCTCGTCGGGCAGGTCCTTGATGGCCTGCTGGCGGCCCTGCATGTCGATGGCCAGCACCTCCATGGGGGTACGGGTGATGGCCATGGCGTCGATCTGGGCCTGGGCCTCGGGCGGCAGGGCTGCGGGGGCGGAGCGCAGCTGGGCGGCCAGGTAGCCCGCCGTGCCGGCCTCGGCCAGCGCCTGCT
>NZ_BAAJYR010000691.1:0-1216 GCF_057546605.1 Acidovorax sp. KPB24-03
CGCCCCCCGCGCCCGTCGAACAGCGTGATCGCGTCGCCGGGCTGCAGGCGCAGCACCTGCACGTGGCGCGCGGCCGAAGGCGGCAGCGCCAGCGCGGCGCCGCCCGCCAGGGGCAAGGGGCAATGGAAACGGGGCATTTGCTACTATTTTTATAGCTACACGCCCTAGTACTGATTGCGGCGGTAGCGGTTTTGACTCAAACTCTTCCGAAAGCGAAGCCGGTGGCTTCCTGCGTGCCTTCGATCTCGTCCACCAGCCGCAGCAGCGGCTTGAGCTCGCGGTAGCGGCTGGCCGTCGCGCGGATGTAGCCGATGAAACGCGGCGTGTCCGCCAGGTACTTGGGCTTGCCGTCGCGCAGCGTGATCCGCGCGAAGATGCCGGCCACCTTCAGGTGCCGCTGCAGACCCATCCATTCGACCGCGCGGTAGAACTCGCCGAAGTCCGCGCCCCAGCCGCTGGCGCTCGCCGCACCGACCAATCCCGACTTTCGCGCCTTTTCCCAGTAACGCACGGTAATGTCGATGACGAAATCCTCTTCCCAGCTGATGAACGCATCGCGCAGCAGGCTGGCGATGTCGTAGGTGATGGGGCCGTGCACCGCATCCTGAAAATCCAGCACGCCCAGCGGCCCGCCCGCCGGGGGCGCCATGAGGTTGCGCATCATGAAGTCGCGGTGCACGAACACGCTGGGGGCTTCCAGATTGTTGGCGACCAGCACGTCGAAGGTCTTGGCGAGCACGCCCTGCTGCGCCTCGGTGAGCGCCACGCCGCGGTGGCGCGCCAGGTACCAGTCGGGAAAAAGGGCCAGTTCGCGCCGCAGCAGGGCCTCGTCGTAGGGCGGCAGCACGCCGGGGCGCGAGGCCTGCTGCCATTGCAGCAGCACGTCGCTGGCCTGCAGGTACCAGGCGTGCGCCGCCTCGGGCGCCGCGGGGTCCAGCCGCTCGATGACCGTCTGCGCGCCCAGATCGGACAGCAGCATGAAGCCGTGGGCCTCGTCCCAGGCCAGCACCTCGGGCACGTGCAGGCCCGCGTCGGCCATCAGGCGCTGCACGTGGGCGAAGGGGCGGCAGTCCTCCTTGTCCGGCGGGGCGTCCATCACGATGCGGCTGGTGCCGTCGGCGGCGTCAATGCGCAGGTAGCGGCGAAAGCTCGCGTCCGCCGAGGCGGGGCGCACGCTCGCGGGGTGCAGGCCGTGCGTGGCGGCCAGCGGCGCCAG
>NZ_BAAJYR010000692.1:0-1211 GCF_057546605.1 Acidovorax sp. KPB24-03
CGCCCCAGGGCGTCGTAGGCGAAGTGTTGCAGCAGCGGGTGTTCAAGGATGCCGGCACTCACAAGGTTGAATGAAAAGTGGCGCTTGCCCTAGCACTTGTTGCCTTAGTTGCTATTTTTTGTATAGCAAATCAAAGGGGCACCAAGCAGCGCCTCCACCGTCATTGAGGTTGAACCCTGCACCACCATAAATTCATTCTGATATCCAATTTTTGGCTCCCCCTGTAAATTTATGACATACCAATTTACAGAAATTAAAAATGTGGCTTTTTCATTCGAAATAAAATATTCCATGCCATAACAGCCATCCATTACAGAGGACAGTAAACTTATATCTTTCAAAAAGACCGCATCTTCATTGCCATCTTCACCGAAAAATATAAACCCTTCGATTGAAGGAAAATATTTTGAAAAAGAGAATTCGTGATCTTCAGTGACTAGAGATTTCGAATCACCCCCGATAGAGTAATGATTAGAAGTATTTTCAGGGCGAAATTTTTCAAAAATAATCCGCTTCATTTCGCCAAAAGATAAAGCATCAATCAGCTTTGCATCAATGCTTAACTCAGCGCATGCGGAAATTATTTCTTCAGCCTTTTTTTTTCGTACTCATTATTACTGCCTCGTTGCGGGAACGTCGTCTACAAATATATGCCCTCGAGTTCTACTTGAACCCTTACCTGGCGTTTGATATCCGATATGTGGCTGATGCGGCCCTTCACCAAGAGCGCCATTAGACTTCACATTGTTATATCCGGGAATATCCATATTGACGTTCGCCCCTCCTGGGCCACTGTATTCAACAGGAATACTTTTACCATCAGCAGTTTTCCCCCATTTTGTTACCGTGAATTGCTCCCTAGGAATACCAGTTCGACTAAATGCCTCGTCAAGTGCTGCGCGATATGAGGCTCCGCCCCTCATATCAATATCTTTGGCTGGATTGAATTTCCAGTTACTTCCAGTTAAGCCATCCCCGCAAGCCCATCCCCATGGATCAACCCAACCAACAGCATTAGGCGCATAGCGATGCAAGTTCATCCCGCCCGCCAGCCCAATCGGATCAGGCGTCGTGAACGCCCCCAGGTCTGGTCGTAGTACCGAACGTGTTGGTAGTGCAACCCCGTTTCCCGATCCAGGTACTGCCCTTGCATCCTCAAGTTCTGCGGCGCCGCCGCTGTTTGCTGACTCGCTCCGCGCCCCAGCTTTCGG
>NZ_BAAJYR010000693.1:0-1210 GCF_057546605.1 Acidovorax sp. KPB24-03
CGAGCGGCTCGAGGCCTTCCGCGCCGAGCAGACCGCCGCGGCGCGCGCCATGGCCCTGCCGCCGGTGTCCGCCATGAGCGCGCAGCCTACGCCCCCCGCTGCTGCCCGGCAGCACGCTCGGCGTGGTGGGCGGCGGCCAGCTCGGCCGCATGTTCGTGCACGCGGCGCAGGCCATGGGCTACTTCACGGCCGTGCTGGATGCCGACGCCGACAGCCCCGCCGGCCGGGTGAGCCACCACCACGTCCGCACCGCCTACGAGGACCCGGACGGCCTCGCCCGGCTGGCCGGCCTGTGCGATGCCATCACGACCGAATTCGAGAACGTGCCGGCCCAGGCGCTGCGCACGCTGGGCGCCGAGCGCCCGGTGGCACCGGCGGCGAGCGCCGTGGCCATTGCGCAGGACCGCGCCCAGGAGAAAGCCCATTTCGTGCGCTGCGGCGTGCCCTGCGCGCCCTACGCGGTGATTGAGACCGCCGCCGATCTGGCGGCCGTGGCGCCCGATCTTCTGCCCGGCATCCTGAAGACGGCGCGCATGGGCTACGACGGCAAGGGCCAGTCCCGCGTGAAGACGCCGGCCGAACTCGCCGCCGCGTGGCAGGCCATGGGCGGCGTGCCCTGCGTGCTGGAAAAGATGCTGCCCCTGGCCCTCGAATGCTCGGTGATCGTGGCGCGCGGCGCCGACGGCACCTGCGTGCACCTGCCCGTGCAGCGCAACCTGCACCGGGACGGCATTCTGGCGGTCACCGAGGTTTACGAGGGAAATGTGCCTCATGCCCTAGTGGAACATGCCGTCGACGCTTCCAAATCGATAGCAAACGGCCTGAATTACGTGGGTGTGCTGTGCGTGGAGTTCTTCGTGCTCGACGGCGGCGAACTGGTGGTCAACGAGATCGCCCCGCGCCCGCACAACAGCGGCCACTACAGCCAGAACGCATGCGACGTCTCGCAGTTCGAATTGCAGGTGCGCACCATGGCTGGCCTGCCGCTCACGCAGCCGCGCCAGCACAGCCCCGCCGTCATGCTCAACCTGCTGGGCGACCTGTGGTTCACGCACGGCCCGCACGCCCGCACGCCCGCCTGGGACGCGGTGCTGGCGCTGCCAGGCACGCACCTGCACCTGTACGGCAAGGCCGACGCCAAGCCCGGCCGCAAGATGGGCCACCTGAACGTGACGGCCCCGAGCGCCGAGGCCGCGCGCGCGTGGAGGCC
>NZ_BAAJYR010000694.1:0-1199 GCF_057546605.1 Acidovorax sp. KPB24-03
CCTCGGCACCGCGGCCCTCGCCGCGCCGGCCGCCCGCGCGGCCACCGACACCGATCCCGACACGCCGCTGCCCTTCAAGCTGACCACGGGCCTCTACCAGGTGTCCGGCGGCGGCCTGCCCTCGGGGCCCGGGCTGGACGTGAACCTGCGCTACACCCGCGGCGACGACCACTGGTGGGTGGGCGCGTTCCGCTCGCCCGCGCTGGGCTTTTCCATGCCGCGCGCGGGGTGGGACCGCACCGTGGCCTTCGGCGACTGGCGGGTGCTGCCCTCGGTGCAGATCGCCTCGGGCGGCTTCGTCGGCGGCAGCCTGGCCTTGGAGACCGGCACCACCTGGGTGGTGGGCGCGGGCCTGGGGCGCACCAACCTGCGCAACTACGCCAACCTCAACTTCGATCCCAACGACGCCTACAGCGTGTACGGCAGCCACCGCTTCACCAGCGGCGACACCCTGGCGCTGCAGCTGGTGCGCGACAACCGGCAGAACCCCGACCAGCAGAACCTGCACCTCGTGTGGCGCAGCCCGCGGCCGGGCGGCCAGCGGCTCACCGTGGACCTGCTGGCCAAGCAGGGCACGGTGGACGGCCGGTTCATCCGCCGCGCCGGCCTGTCGGTGGGCTACGACTGGCCAGAGTGGTTCGTGCGAGCCGCATGGGACCCGCAGGTCAACTTCACGCCGCAGAACATGCTGCGGCTGTCCACCGGGGTGCGGTTCTAGCGCCCAGCGCTGCAGCCACCGGGGCCCGTGCGCCGTGGCGCTCAGCCCTCGAACTGCGGATGCGTCTGCCGGATGCGCGCCATGGCGATGCCGGCCGCGGCGGTGCGCGTTTCTACGCCCAGCTTCACGTACACGCGCTCCAGGTGCTTCTTGACCGTGGCGGGGCTGGCGCCCAGGATGTCGCCAATGTCACGGTTGGTCTTGCCCTTGACGAGCCAGTACAGCACCTCGGCCTCGCGGGCGGTGAGCTTGAACGACAGGCCCATGGCTTCGATCACGGCGGCGTCGGACACCTCGCGCATCACGATCAGCCAGTCGCCGCCGCCTTCGCTGTCACCGGTCTGCTGGTGCAGGCTGAACGACAGGCGGCGCGCGCCCTGCTCCACCACCAGGCGCGGCGGCTCCAGCTGCTGCACGGCCAGATCGGCCAGGCGCGGCAGCTGCGCCTGCAGCCACTCGGTGACCGGCGCGGGCGCGAAGG
>NZ_BAAJYR010000695.1:0-1196 GCF_057546605.1 Acidovorax sp. KPB24-03
ATCGACCTGGACGGCAACAGCTCCACCGCCACCCTGGGGCGCCATCGGCGGGCTTCGGCGGCGCGCCCAACATGGGGGCCGATGCGCGGCGGTCGCGCCATGCCCAGCCCCGCATGGCTCCAAGGCCGGCGCGCAGGCCGCGGGCGGCCGCACCGGCGCGGCCGGCACGCCGCGCGGGCAAAAGCTCGTGGTGCAGATGGTGGAGACCTTCCGCGAGCACATGCAGCCCGCGTTCGTGGAACGGCTGGACGCCTGGACGCTGCAGGAGCAGGCCGGCATGGCGCTGCCGCCCATCATGATCTACGGCGACGACGTGACCCACATCCTCACCGAGGAAGGCATCGCCAACCTGCTGCTGTGCCGCAGCGATGAAGAGCGCGAGCAGGCCATCCGCGGCGTGGCAGGCTACACCGCGGTGGGCCTGGCCCGCGACCGGCGCGCGGTGGAGAACCTGCGCGACCGCGGCGTGATCCACCGCCCGCAGGATCTGGGCATCGACCCGCGCGATGCCACGCGCAACCTGCTGGCCGCGCGCAGCATGCGCGACCTGGTTCGCGCGTCGGGCGGGCTGTACCAGCCGCCCAAGAGATTCCGGAACTGGTAGGAGGCACCCCATGAGCGACATTCCCGCAGGGCTCGAAACCCTGGACTTTTCCTTTCCCGGCGGCCGACCCACAGGCCCCTTCGCCCCCGTGCTGGTCGGCGTGGTCGGCTCCGGCAACCTCGAGGTGCTGCTGGAGCCCGACAGCGGCACCGGTTGCTCGGTGCGCGTGGAAACCTCCGCGCGCGGCTTCGGCCCGATCTGGCAGGCGGTACTGGACGACTTCCATGCGCGCCACGCCTTGGCCGGCGTGCGCATCGCCATCAACGACATGGGCGCCACGCCCGCCGTGGTGGGACTGCGGCTCGACCAGGCCGTGGCCGAACTGCCGGGAGCGCGATCATGAGTTTGAGCTACGCGGAATGCAGCGCGCGCGAGCGCCTGACCCATTTGCTGGATGCCGGCAGCTTCCATGAGTGGCTGCCGCCGGCCGAACGCGTGACCAGCCCGCACCTGGCGCAACTGGGCGTGCCCTCGGCCTTCGACGACGGCGTGGCCGTCGGCCGCGCCACGCTGGGCGGGCGGCCCATCTTCGTGGCCGCGCAGGAGGGCGAGTTCATGGGCGGTGGCGTGGGCGAAGTGCATGGCGCCAAGC
>NZ_BAAJYR010000696.1:0-1194 GCF_057546605.1 Acidovorax sp. KPB24-03
GGCTGGCTGCGGCTGGGCTGCTGGGGGTCGCCAATGGCCTCCGTCACGCGGGGGCAGGCGCAGCGCGAACCGCGGCGGCTGGCAGCTCGGCCTGGGCTACCAGTTCCAGAGCACGGGCGGCGGCATCTCGCTGCAGCAGCTGCAGCGCACGCCCGGCTACGGCGATGCCAGCACCTACGCCGACGACGGCTTTCAGCTGCCGCGCCGCACGCGGCAGCTCGATGCCAGCCTGAACGTGGCGCGCGGCTCGTTCAGCGTGGGCTGGGTGGACCTGCAAAGCCGCGAGGGCCAGCGCAGCCGGCTGGCCTACGCCGGCTACAGCACGCCGCTCGGGGACCGCAGCTACCTGTCGTTCACCGCCGGCCGCACGCTGGAGACGGGCCAGACGCAGATGCGCCTGCAGCTCACCTACGTGCTCGGGCCCCAGTCGAGCGCGCAGACCGCCGTGGCCCGCTACGGCGACGGCACCACGCAGGCCCAGGCCAGCGTGCAGCGCACCGTGCCATCGGACGGCGGCTTCGGCTGGAACCTGGGCCACACCGTGGGCGGCCAGGCGAACCGCTACAGCCAGGCCTCGGCGCTCTACCGCGGCGACACCATGACGGTGCAGGGCGGCGCCTACGGCATGGCCGGCCACGGCACGCGCTTCGCGGGCGCGGCCGGATCGATCGGGCTGATGGACGGCTACGCCTTCGCCTCCAACCGCATCAGCGACGGCTTCGCGCTGGTGTCCACGGACGGCATGGCGGACGTGCCGGTGCTCTTCAACCACCAGCGGGTGGGCCGCACCAACGCCCGCGGCTACCTGCTCGTGCCGGAGGTGCCGGCCTACTACGAAGGCCGCTACGAGATCGACCCGCTTTCGCTGCCGGCGGACGTGCACACCCCCAACCTGGAAAAGCGCGTGGCGGTGGCGCGCGGCACCGGCACCCTGGTGCGGCTGCCGGTGATGCGCGTGCGCACCGCCACCATCACGCTGGTGGACGGCCGGGGCGCGCCGCTGCCAGCCGGCACCGCCGTGGTCCACGAGCAGGGCAACGTGCCCACGGTGGTGGGCTGGGACGGCGTGGTGTACCTCACCGCGCTGCAGGCCCGCAACACGCTGGTGGCCCGCCTGCCGGACGGAGCCGTGTGCCGCGGCGCATTCAGCGAACAGGCCTACGCCGGCACGCGCGACCTGCGCGTGGTGTGCCG
>NZ_BAAJYR010000697.1:0-1190 GCF_057546605.1 Acidovorax sp. KPB24-03
GTCGTGCTCGACCTCGACGGCGCCGTCGGGGCGCTGCCGGACGAGCGGCGCATCGATCTGGCGCAGGACTGGCACGAGGCGCTGCGGTTCGGCTGCGGCCTGGCCCGCATCCGGGCCTTCGGCGGCCTGCTCGACGCCCGGCTGCCGGCCTTTGACCGCCACGGCCCGGTCTTCATGGGCAGTGGCGATTTCCACCACCTGAGCTGGCCGCTGATCGCCCGCTGCATCGCCGCGCGCGGGCACACCGCCGCGCGGCCCCTGCGCGTGGTGGTGCTGGACAACCACCCGGACAACATGCGCTTTCCGTTCGGCGTGCACTGCGGCTCGTGGGTGCGCCGCGTGGCGATGCTGCCGCAGGTGTCGCACGTGCACGTGGTCGGCATCACCTCGGGCGACATCGGCCTGCGCCACGCTTGGGAGAACTACCTCGCGCCGTTGCGGGCCGGCCGGCTCACCTACTGGAGCGTGGGGGTGGATACGCGCTGGGCGCGCTGGCTGGGCCTGCAGGCGCGGTTTCGCAGCCTGCCCGATGCCGACGCGCTCGCCGCCACGCTGTACCGCGTGCTCTCGGCCCACCGCCAGCCCACCTACCTCAGCATCGACAAGGACGCGTTCTCGCCCTCGGTCGTGCGCACCAACTGGGACCAGGGCGTCCTGGGCGCGCACCACGGCGCCGCCCTGATCTCCGCACTGCGCGGGCAGCTCGTGGGCAGCGACGTGACGGGCGAGGTGTCCGTGCACCGCTACCGCACGGCGTGGAAGCGGTGGCTCAGTGCGGGCGACGGGCAGGACACGGCCCAGGCCGACGCGGCGCTGCCGCAGTGGCAGGCGCAGCAGGCGGCGTTCAATCGGGTGCTGCTGGGGCAGCTGGCGATGGCGGCGGATTGAACGGCGCGCGGGGCTGAGTCCGCACCGCCTGCGCCAGCGTGGCGCAGACCCGCTCGAAGCCCGCGTCGTCCAGCCAGGGGCTGTTGCTGATGGACAGCACCTGCGTGGCGAATCGCCGGGCCTGGGGCAGCCCTGCCACGCGGTCTTCCGCCGAAACGAGGTGGGCGTAGCGCCCGTAGTCGGGCAGCACATGCACGAAAGGCACGCCCACGCCCAGGCCGGCACCCCACAGGGACTCCAGCGTCGGCCTCGCGGGCCGCGGCGTGGGGCAGCAGCACCAGCAGGGTGGGCCAGGTGCCCTG
>NZ_BAAJYR010000698.1:0-1185 GCF_057546605.1 Acidovorax sp. KPB24-03
CGCGCAGGATCTGCGCGCCCACGCCGTAGGTGCGCAGGTCCATGCGGCCGCGTTCGGGCGCATGGGCCGAGCGGGCGCGCCCTTCGAACTGCTCCAGCAACTGCTCAGCGCTTTCGCCGCAGTTGAGCAGCACGGCCACGCCCTGGCCTTGGGCGGCGATGTACTGCAGGCTGCTGTCCAGCCCCCAGGAGTGCATGGAGCGGTTGACCTCCAGCGCGTCCAGCACAGACAGGGGCTCGTGCACGCGCACGGGCACGCTGTCGTCCGGGCCCCACTGGCCCTTGACGAGCGCCAGGTGCACGGCCTGGCTGGGTTCGTCGCGGAAGGCGTGGGCGGTGAACTCGCCGAAGGCGGTCTGCAGCGGGCGCGTGCCCACTTTCTGCACCAGCGATTCGTTGCGGCTGCGGTATTCGATGAGGTCGGCGATGGTGCCGATCTTGAGGCCGTGCTCGGCCGCGAAGATCTGCAGGTCGGGCAGGCGGGCCATGGTGCCGTCGTCCTTCATCACCTCGCAGATCACGGCGCTGGCGCTGCAGCCGGCCATGGCGGCCAGGTCGCAGCCGGCTTCGGTGTGGCCGGCGCGCATGAGCACGCCGCCGTCCACCGCCTGCAGCGGGAAGATGTGGCCGGGCTGCACCAGGTCGGCGGCCACGGCGTGCGCGCCACGGCGGCCTGCACGGTGCGGGCGCGGTCGGCGGCGGAGATGCCGGTGGTCACGCCCTCCGCCGCCTCGATGGAGGCGGTGAACGCCGTGCCCATCTTGGTGCCGTTGCGGGCCACCATGGGGGCCAGCTTCAGCAGTTCGCAGCGTTCGCGGGTGAGGGTCAGGCAGATCAGGCCGCGGCCGAAGCGCGCCATGAAGTTGATGGCCTCGGGGGTGACGTGGTCGGCGGCCAGGACCAGGTCGCCTTCGTTCTCGCGGTCTTCCTCGTCCACGAGGATGACGATGCGCCCGGCGCGCATCTCGGCCACGATGTCTTGCACCGGCGAGATGGGCGCAGGGGTCAGGGGGGGTGTTCATGGAGGGCAGGGCTTTCGGTGGGCCGCGCGGGTGGCGTGCACCGCACGCTGGTCCGGCCACGGCCCGGACGGAGCCGCCTCCAAAGAGCGGGCGGTGCGGCGCTGGCCGCACGGTGCGGGAGCGCTACGCGCCCCAAAGGCGGCGATTTTTAGTCCACTTTAGTG
>NZ_BAAJYR010000699.1:0-1180 GCF_057546605.1 Acidovorax sp. KPB24-03
CCATCAGGGCTCAGGTTGTTCAGGCTGAAACCCAGAAAATACATGATGCCGAAGGATGCCCAGCAGCGATACCACCGTGGCCCACCGCCGGAATGACCGTGCGCGCGCCTTGCGAAGGAAGCAGGCCCACCACCAGCACCACGGGCAGGCCCAGGGCCTGGGCGAGGTCGGCGCCGGTCTCGGTGTCCGACAGCGGCACGTGGAACCCGCCCGCGCCTTCGACGACGACCGCATCGGCCTGCGCCGCCAGCGCTTCGTAGCTGCGCACGATGTGCGCGATGTCGATGCGCGTGCCCGCGCGCTCGGCGGCGATGTGGGGCGAGAGCGGGTCGGGCAGCAGCACGGGGTTGTCCAGCGCCGGGGGCACCGCGATGGTGGAGGCGGCGCGCAGGGCGAGGGCGTCTTCGTTGGCGAGCTGGCCATGGTGCCATTCGGCGCCCGCGGCGATGGGCTTCATGCCCACGACGCGCGTGTGGTGGCGCGCCAGCGCGTGCAGCAGGCCGGCCGAGGCCAGCGTCTTGCCCACGCCGGTGTCGGTGCCGGTGACGAAACAGGCGAATGCCGGGGTCGGGTTCATGGGGCGGTCTCCTCGGCCAGCGTGGCCTGCAGTGCGGCGAAGGCGGCGTCGCCCAGGTGCTGCACGGCCTCGTCGTCGAGCACGTAGGGCGGCATGGCGTAGAGCGTTTTGCCGATGGGGCGCAGCACCAGCCCGCGCGCCATGGCGTGGCGGTGGTAGCGGCGGGAAAAATCGGGCAGGGAGGTCTGCACGTCCCATGCCCACACCATGCCCAGCCGGCGCGCATGGCGCACGCGCGGGTGCTGCGTGATGGGCGCGCAGGCGGCGTCGATGCGCCCGGCCAGCGCCGCATTGGCCGCGAGCGGGTCGAGCTGGTCGAACAGTTCCAGCGTGGCCAGCGCCGCGCGGCAGGCCAGCGGGTTGCCGGTGTAGGAGTGCGAATGCAGGAAGCCGCGGGCCACGTCGTCGTCGTAGAACGCGGCGTACATGGCCTCGGTGGTGAGCACGGCCGACAGCGGCAGCGTGCCGCCCGTGAGGCCCTTGGACAGGCAGATGAAATCGGGCCGGATGCCGGCCTGCTGGTGCGCGAACATCGTGCCGGTGCGGCCGAAGCCGGTGGCGATCTCGTCCACCACCAGGTGCACGCCGTAGCGGTCGCACAGC
>NZ_BAAJYR010000700.1:0-1177 GCF_057546605.1 Acidovorax sp. KPB24-03
CGCGGCCCCGTAGCCCCCGACGGACTCCGGCGTGGGCAGGGGCATGGGCTGCGGGGTCGTGGGGGACCACCGGGGGCCCGCAGGCGTGGCCCGGCGTCCCGCTGCGCTCGTGGGCGGGGTAGCCCCCTCGGGTGGCAGCGGAAGGGGATTGCTCTCGGACGGCTCGCTGTCCACGCCATCGTCTTCGGGCACCCAGTCGCGCAAGGAGGGGCTGGCGATGACCGGCGGCCTGGGGAGCGGGTGAAGGGGGTGCTGGTCGTTGAACGGCTCCTTGAACAACTGGCCCAGCGTCGGGCGCCGTTGCCGCGTTGGTGGGGGTTCGACGTCCGGGGCTTGGGGCGTCTGCAGGTCCGGCTCCTCGGGCTCCTGCGTCTTGTTCACGCCGTCGTTGGCCCGGGTGAAGAGGCCTTGCGCTTGCTGTTGTGCCTGGGCCGCGAGCTTGGTGGCCTGGGCTTCGGCGCGTGCGCGCCAGACCGCCTGGGGATCGGCGGCGGCCGCCGGCTTCCGTTCGATTTCGACTTCCGTTTCAGGATCGGGCCTGGGCTCGGGGTTCTGCGCCACCGGGGCGAATTTCGGCGCCCATCGGGCCGAGTGGTCATCCGGGGCCGCGGCGTGCTGCTGCGGGGTGCGGCCCACCTGCTGGGAGCCAGCTGGCAGAAATTCGTGCAGCCGGGTGGACTCCGATGCCGCCTTGCCCTGCAGCATGCCGAGTGCGGCGCTCTGCGATGCCTCGTCCTTGGCCTTCGTCTTGAATTGCAGGTTGTTGGCGGTCCAGGCGTCGTGGCTGTCCAGCAGGGTGCGCACCTTCGCCCGGTAGCCGTCGGCCTTGGCCTGCTGTCCCTGCGCAATCGCCTGCTGGCGCGCGGCCTCGGCCTGCTGGGTGGCCGCCAGGTCCCGCAATCGTGCCGCGGCCTCTTGCTGGGCCAGTGCCTCGGCGGGCTGGCCCGCGGCAGCGGCCCGCCGGATGGCGGCCTGGGCCTGCTGGCTTTCCATGGTGGCTCGCCGGGCGGGTTCGGTCGCCTGCTGCGCTGCGGCGGCGGCTTTCTGGCCCGTCTCGGTGGCTTGCTGTGCCAGGCCCTGCAGCTTGTCGTAGGCCTCAGCCGCCTGGGGGCGCAGCTTGGTCACCACGGAAAACGTCATGCCAGGCGCGCTGGCCTGTGCGGCCTGGACCAGGGTG
>NZ_BAAJYR010000701.1:0-1175 GCF_057546605.1 Acidovorax sp. KPB24-03
GCCCCCGGCCGGGCCCGGGGTGTAGTAAAAAGCCTGTTGGCCGCCGAGGGCGCGCGCCGCTGGCCGATCCACCCCGCCGATCCGATGCCGCCGCCCGCCCCTCGCCTTCCGTCCCGCCCCTGGTCTGTTCCTATCCGGAGAATCCGCCCATGCTGAACCGTCGCACCGTCCTCGCCACCGGCGCCCTGGCCACCGTGCCGCTCGCCGCGCCCCTGCAGGCGCTGGCCCAGGGCAAGAAGGACGCCGTCACCCTCGCCATGACGCTGGAGCCCCCGGGGCTGGACCCGACGGCCGGCGCGGCCTCGTCCATCGGCGAGATCACGCTGTACAACGTGTTCGAGCCGCTCACCAAGATCAACGCGGACGGCAGCGTTTCGCCGCTGCTGGCCGAAAGCTGGGAGGTCTCGCCCGACCTCAAGACCTACACCTTCAAGCTGCGCGGGAACGTCAAGTTCCACAACGGCGCGCCGTTCAACGCGGCAGCCGTCAAGTTCTCGTTCGAGCGCGCGGCGGGCGACAAGAGCACCAACAAGGACAAGCGCACCTTCGCCAACCTCACCACGCAGGTGGTGGACGACCTCACGGTGGTGGTGATCAACAAGGACATCGACCCCGACCTGCTCTTCCTGCTGGGCCAGGCCACCGCCGTCATCGTGGAGCCGGGCAGCGCCGACACCAACGCGACCAAGCCCGTCGGCACCGGGCCGTACCGGCTGGAATCGTGGAGCAAGGGCGCCTCGGTCACGCTGGCGCGCTGGGACGGCTACCGCACGGCGAACGCGGTGCACATCCGCCGCGCAACCTTCCGCTTCATCTCGGACCCGGCCGCGCAGGTAGCGGCGCTGATGGCGGGCGACGTGGACGCGTTCCCGCGCGTCACGCCGCGCAGCGTGGCGCAGTTCAAGGCCAACCCGCGTTTTCAGGTGATCGTGAGCGGCTCGCGCGCCAAGACCATCCTGGCCATCAACCAGCAGAAGAAGCCGCTGGACGACGTGCGGGTGCGCCGCGCCATCGCGGCCGCCATCGACCGCAAGGCCGTGATCCAGGGCGCCGGGGATGGCCTGGGTGTGCCGATCGGCAGCCACTACGTACCGGGCGCCTTCGGCTACCTGGACACCACCGGCATCAACCCCTTCGACCCCGAAAAGGCGAAGAAGCTGCTGGCCGAGGCCGGC
>NZ_BAAJYR010000702.1:0-1172 GCF_057546605.1 Acidovorax sp. KPB24-03
CCGGTCAGGCCGCAGGCGGCACGGCGGACGTCGTGGGCCTCGTGGGCGTGGAGGCGGGCATCGGCAGGCGCAGCAAGGCGCGGACGAAGCCGTGGTCGGAGCGCGTGCGGTCGCGCCCCTCGTGCAGGTGGTCGTTGAAGTAATCGACCCGCCGCACGTCGCCGGTGTTCGGGCCCGACCGGGCGCTGGGCACGAACTCCTCGCTGACCAGGATTTGGTCCAGCACCGCGGGCATGCCCTGGTGGATGTGCGAGTAGGCCACGTCCTTTTTCAGGGCGGCGTCGCCCTGCACGTCGTAGGCGTTGTACAGGGCCACGTCGCGCGCGCTGCGGTCGTAGGCGACCTCGGTGGTCGCGCAGATGAGCTGCGTGGTCACGCTGTCGGGCGTGTCGTTGAAGTCGCCCAGCAGCACCAGCGGCACGTCGGTGCGCTGCAGCAGGTCCACGACCAGGCAGCGCAGCGCCGCCGCTTCCACGCCGCGCATGATGAGCGAGCGCAGCGAAGCCAGGGCCGCGACCTTGCGGTCGTCGCGGTCCTCCAGTGGCTGCCCGAGGGCGTCGAGCAGGAACTTGGGGCGTTTGGATTTGAGGTGCGCCGTGACCACGTTCACCGTCTGGCCGTGCTTCATGCGCAGGGTGGCCAGCAGGGGCGGGCGTTCGAACCGGTGGTGCGTTCCCAGGCCCGGCACATCGACCGCCAGCGCGGGCGGAAACTCCGCTATCGAGCGCAGCGATTCGACGCGCAGCCGCGTGGCGATGCCCACGCGCGGCGTGCCCTGGGCGCCGTGCGAGGCGCCGGTGTTCTCGGCGCCGGGCACGCTCACGAAGTCGTAGCGCAGGCCGCTGCGGCCGATGGCCGTCTGCAGCGCCTGTTCGTCCCACACCTCCTGCACGGCCAGCACATCGGCATTCAGCGCGCGCAGGCGCCCGCCGAGCCAATCGACCTTGCGTTCGAATTCGGCCTGGGTGTAGGCGTCCTGGTTGGGATAGAACACCCGCCCGGGCAGGGCGAGGTTCAGGGTGTTGCAGGTGGACACCAGCAAGGTGTCCATGGGCCGCGCGGGATCGGCAGGGCGCATGCGTTCCTCAGGATCGGGGCGCGGGCCGGCTGCGGCCGTGCACGGGCGGGGCCGGTGCTTCAGCGGCCGTAGCCGCCACCGCCACCACCCCGGG
>NZ_BAAJYR010000703.1:0-1172 GCF_057546605.1 Acidovorax sp. KPB24-03
GGGGGCCGATGCGCCGGGCTTGGCACCGCTGGCGGGGGTGGCCGGGGCGATCGCGGACGAGGTGACCGGGCGGGTGACCACGCCGGTATCGCTGGCCACCGAGGGCGCTGGCGTGGCCGACGGCGCGGCCACGCGGAGCACCTGGCCAACCTCGATGAGGTTGGCGTTGTCCAGGTTGTTCCAGCGGGCGATGTCCTTCCAGCTTTGGCCGTTTTCCAGGCCGATGCGAATCAGGGTATCTCCTGGCTTGACCGTGTAGTAGCCGGGTTTGCCGGCGTTTTCAGCACCGGGCAGAGGCTTGGCCGCGGGAGCGACCACCATGCCGGGCTGGGAGGCGGATGTGGAAACGGACGTGCCACGATCTTCCACCGGTGCCCTGTTGACGCGGGTACCGCAACCCGTCAGCACCAAGGCTGCGAGCGCTACCGAACCCCAACCAACAAGACCACGCGTAACCAACATAAGCAATCCCTTCAGGCAATCCCCGATTTTAGGGGGACAAAATGAACGGCCTCCAAAACGTTCTGTTTCAATCCGTGCGCCGTTTTGTCGATGACCAGCAACACCTGGTGGCCGCCGGCGCCCACCATGGGCGCCACGAGGCGGCCACCCACGGCCAGCTGGTCGATCCACGCCTGAGGGAGGGTCTCGCCGCCTGCCGCGGCGATGATGGCCGCATACGGCGCGCCCTTCGCATAGCCCACCGTGCCGTCGCCGAAGATGAGGTGCACATTCGCGAGGCGCCAGGGACGCAGGTTGTCGCGCGCCTTCTCGTGCAACGCGCGCAAACGTTCGATGGTGTACACCTCGCGGGCCACGCGCCCGAGCACTGCGGCTTGGTAGCCGCAGCCGGTGCCGATCTCCAGCACGCGCCCCAGCCCGGCGGCGCGCGCGCCCTCCGCGCCCAGCAGCAGCTCCGTCATGCGGGCGACGATGCTCGGCTTGGAGATGGTCTGGCCCAGCCCGATCGGCAGGCTGGTGTCTTCGTAGGCCTGGTTGACGAGGGCGGTGTCCACGAAGCGGTGCCGCTCCACCGAGCCCATGGCCTGCAGCACGGCTGGCGATGCGATGCCCGAGGCCGCCAGGCGCTGCACCATGCGCGCGCGCACGGCGGCCGAATCGAGCCCCACGCCCTGCGGCATGGGCGGGGCATCGCGGCGCGGCGCGGGCTG
>NZ_BAAJYR010000704.1:0-1168 GCF_057546605.1 Acidovorax sp. KPB24-03
CCGACGGTGCGGGCAGGGTCTCGGCCTCCTCGGGCGTGAGTTCCTCGCGGATCTCGGCGCAGATGCGCATCAGGTCGGCGCGGGCCGCCGCCACGTTGCGCTGGCAGAACGCCAGGCGCATGCCCTCTTCCACCTGGTCGGCCAGGGCCACGCCGCGGCGCGTGGCGTCGAGCCCCACGATGTGGCGCACCCGGGTGTCCGTGCCGAAATGCCCGGCCCGGCCGAGCGGCTGCACGCCGGCATCCACCAGGCCCGCGAGCGTGGCCCGCACTTCGCGCAGCGCGGGCTGCGGGTCACCGTCCAGCGAGATGTGCAGCGTGTCCAGCAGCGCATCCAGCGCCGGCTGGCCGTCGAGCGCCAACACCACGTTGTCCTGCGCCTCGGTGATGGTGCACAGCGGCCCCACGGGCTGGCAACCCTGCGTGACGCGCGACAGCAGGCTCACGCCCTCGCTGAAGGCCACGCCCGACAGTCCGCCGTCGAACACGCCGCGCGCGCCGCCCTGCCCCGCGATGTTGCCGTTGCCGCCCACGGCGAACTGCACGCTCGCGTTGCGGCTGGCCGACAAGCCGCCGAACAGGTAGCCGGTGGCCGTGCGGTCGGCCATTTCATCGATCAGCTCGGCCAGGTCGGGCGTGCGGCCGTCCGCGTGCACGAGCGCCGTGTGCGCGACGAACCCGCTGGCCGCATTGCGCGCCAGGGGCGCCACGCCGGAGAACACGCGGTACTGGTCGGACCGCAGGTCCAGCAGCATGACGGACAGCGCCGGCTCGTCGAAGTATTCAGCGTTGTTGGCCGCCACGCCCACGCCCACGGTGCCGCTCCAGTCGGTCACCTCGGGCAGTTCGGCCGACACGAAGTCGAGCAGGGCCTGCGCCTCGTCCGCATAGTGATCGGTGATGTAGAGCACCCCCAGGGTGGGCGCGCTGGCGTACTGCGGCAGCGCCATCTGCGCGCGCAGTTGCGCCAGCACCAGCGCGGCCGCCATGCGCCACTGGGGATGGGTGGCGTGGCCGTTGGGAAAGAGTTTCATGGTCGGTGGCAAAGGTCGCGGCGGCCCGCTGCGCGGGCGGCCATGTCAGAAAAAAGTGCGGGTGGTGGCGGTCACTGGCCCGTCCGCTTGCGCGGCGCGGCGGACCTGGCTGCGGCCGGCGCGGCGGTGCGCCGG
>NZ_BAAJYR010000705.1:0-1166 GCF_057546605.1 Acidovorax sp. KPB24-03
GCATGCCCGACCACACCTCCAGCCGCACCCGGTCCATGCGCAGGTTGCTCACCCCTGCGAACTCCAGCACCGGCGGGACCGTGCGGTCTTCCTTGAAGCTCAAGGGCGCCGCGGCGCCGGCCATCTCCACGACCTGGCCGGCGCGCACGCCCCGCGCGGCGACCTGGGGCACGGCACCCACGCGCGATGCGCCATGGATGGACCAGCCCGCCATCCAGCGGCGCGCTGGCATCCCCGTCGGCCAGCGCCACGCCCGAGACCCGCACCACCAGCGTGTAAGGGTTGCCGCTGCGGGGCAGCGCCATCTCCTCGCCCGTCCAGGCCTGGGTCTGGGGCGGTGCGCCTGCGGAGCGGTCCGCATCGGCGGTGTCTTTCCGGTCCTGGAACAGCGCGAACTTCGCCAGCGCTTCGGCCGACAGTTCCTGGGTTTGCACCAGGCGCTGGCCCCAGGGCTGGGGTGCGCCGCTGGCCTGGGCAGGCAGCGACGCCGTACCGAGCGCGCCCAGGCCCGCCAGCGCGATGCCGGCCGCCAGAACCCTGCCACGGCGGCACGCCGCCCGCGCGAAATCGAATGGGGATGTGGATGTGGATGTGTCGTGCCCCGTTGCCATGCCCTCCTGTCCTTGGTGTCGTGTGCTGTCTGCCTGCGCAGCCACGTCAGGGGGCGCATGCGGACGGCAGTGTATCCAGTGGTTTCAGGCTGGTCGGCAAAACGCTACTTTTTTGATAGCGCAATGCCCTAGTACTGATTGTCCTGGGAGCATTTTTTCGCCTGGAGCGCCTGCGTTGCGAGCGCCCCTCCACCGCATGCCGAAGTTATGCCCGCCCTCTGTGGGCCGTTCTGTGGACAACCCCAGGGACAACCCGCCGGATCGGCGCAGGCAGTGGCCTGCAGCCCGGTGCCTGCATTTTGGGCAGTGGCGGCCGGGCGCGGCCGGCGCCTTTCCGGGGTGCGGCTATAGTGCGCGGCCGGCACGGCCCCTGCGCCCGCCTTCATTGCATCCCCTCCCCCGCTCCGATCCCCCGTGCCCATCGCCACCCTGCTCTGCCTGGTCGTCGCCGTCAGCGACGGCGACTCCCTCACCGCCCGCTGCGGCGACCGCCGCCCGATCCAGGTGCGCCTGGCCGCCATCGACGCGCCCGAGCGCCGCCAGGCGTTCGGCCCG
>NZ_BAAJYR010000706.1:0-1164 GCF_057546605.1 Acidovorax sp. KPB24-03
GTCACCGGGCGCCGGGCGCGCTGCGGCGGGCGCGTGCATCAGTTCGCGCAGCCGTGCCCGCGCGCGGGACAGGCGCGACATCACCGTGCCGACGGGGATCTGCAGCACGCGGGCCGTCTGCGCGTAGTCCATGTCTTCGAGCGTGACCAGCAGCAGCACCGCGCGCTGGTCGGAGGGCAGGCGCTGCAGGCAGCGATCGAGGTCGATGGCGTCGTCCGATGCGGGCGCCGGGGCCTGCAGGCTGTCCTGCACGGCCTCGATGTCCAGCAGCGGCAGGGCCGAAGCCGAGCGCTGCTGGTTCAGGTACAGGTGGTGCATCAGGGTGAAGAGCCACGCCCGCAGATCGCTGCCCGACCGCCAGAGCAGCCACTTGCGGCACGCGCGCTCCAGGGTGTCCTGCACCAGATCGTCCGCCGCCCAGGCATTGCCGGTCAGGGCCCGCGCATAGCGGCGCAGGCTGGGCAGGTGCTCGACGATCCGGTCCATGGGGGCGGGCGCTGGGCCGGTCCCGGATCAGGGCTTGGCGGTGTGCCAGACCTGGTTGACGCCGTCGCCGGTGCGATCGCCTGGCTTGGCGTCCTTGGCCCAGTAGTACAGCGGCTTGCCCTTGTAGGCCAGCTGGCTGCTGCCGTCGTCGCGGCGCACCACGCTGTAGTCGCCGGTCGGGGTGGCATTGCCGGCCATCAGCGGCGGCCAGTTGGTGGCGCAGGGGCCGTTGCAGACCGATTTGCCGCTGCCCGTCGCATCGCGGTCGAAGGTGTAGAGGGTCATGCCGTTGGGGCCGGTCAGTGCGCCGTCCTTGGCCTGGACGCCAGCCGGCGCCGTCATCATGGAAGAGCAGCCGGCCAGCGCCAGTGCAAAGGCGGCGGTGGCCACGGAGGAAGCGATACGGATCATGGGTGTCTCCAGTCGATCGGGTGCGGGCGACGCGAAATGCGGCCCTGCACCTGGATGAACACCGAAGGATGCGCTTTTATTCCCTGCGCCGCCGAAAAAATTACCGGTGGCGGCTTTTCATCGCGCGCTCGACCTCGCGCTTGCCTTCGCGGTCCTTGATGGTGTCGCGCTTGTCGTGCTCCGCCTTGCCCTTGGCCAGCGCGAAATCGCACTTCACCAGGCCATCCTTCCAATGCAGGTTGAGCGGCACCAGCGTGTACCCCTTTT
>NZ_BAAJYR010000707.1:0-1162 GCF_057546605.1 Acidovorax sp. KPB24-03
GGCCGCCGCCGCCACGCCCGCCCAGGCGCGCGGCGCCAGGCGGTGGCCGAAGCACAGCGCGCCCAGCACGGCCGAGAAGATCGGCATGGTGTAGCCCAGGATGGCCGCGCGCCCGCTGGACAGCGACGGAATGGCCGTGATGCTGAAGGCGTGCCACAGCACCATGTTGACGAGCCCCAGGCCCGCCAGCGGCAGCCAGTACCTGCGCGGCACGGCGAACGGGGCCTTGAGCAGCCCCAGCGCCAGGGCCAGCACCGGCAGGCCGAGCCACAGCGAGATCGCGCGGAAGGCCAGCGGCGGAAAGCCCGCCACGCCGAGCTTCATGACCGGCCAGTTGAAGCCCCAGATGAGGGTGACGAGGATCAGGGCGACGAGCTGGCGGGGGGACAGGGCAGGCATGCGCGGCATTGTGCCGGGACGGGCACGGCGGCGCTCGCGGCGCCACCGGCGGCCCCGCCCCCTAAAATCGCGCCCCATGACCTTCATCGACATGCTGCAGGGCGCGGCCGCGCAGAACGACTCCATGCTGTGCGTGGGCCTGGACCCCGAACCGGACCGGTTTCCCGCAGCGATGCGCGGCGACGCCCGCAAGATCTACGACTTCTGCGCCGCCATCGTCGATGCCACCGCCGACCTGGCCTGCGCCTTCAAGCCGCAGATCGCCTATTTCGCCGCGCACCGCGCCGAAGACCAGCTCGAACGCCTGATGGCGCACATGCGCGCCACCGCGCCGCACGTGCCGGTGGTGCTGGACGCCAAGCGCGGCGACATCGGCTCCACCGCCGGGCAATACGCCCGCGAGGCCTTCGAGCGCTACGGCGCCGATGCGGTGACGCTCTCGCCCTTCATGGGCTTCGATTCCATCGAGCCCTACCTGGCCTACCACGGCAAGGGCGCCTTCCTGCTGTGCCGCACCTCCAACCCGGGCGGCGACGACCTGCAGAACCAGCGGCTGGCCAGCGTGGACGGGCAGCCGCTGCTGTACGAGCACGTCGCGCGCCTCGCCCAGGGCCCGTGGAACACCAACGGCCAGCTGGGCCTGGTGGTGGGCGCCACCTACCCCGCCGAGATCGAGCGCGTGCGCGCCCTGGCGCCCACGTTGCCGCTCTTGATTCCCGGCGTGGGCGCGCAGGGCGGCGATGCGGCGGCCACGGTGCGTGCC
>NZ_BAAJYR010000708.1:0-1162 GCF_057546605.1 Acidovorax sp. KPB24-03
CCGCGCTGCCCCAGCCGCTGCCGCCGGGCCCGCCCGAGGGCCCGTTGGCCCAGTGGGTGCCCAGCGGACCGGACCACGCGGACGACACCGTGCATGCCCTGCTGCTGGCCGGCGCCTACCACGCGCAGGAGCGCATCGTGGCCGTGACACCGTATTTCGTGCCCGACGACGCGCTGCTGGACGCCTGGTGCATGGCCTGCCGCCGCGGCGTTCGAGTGAGCCTGCTGGTGCCCTGGCGCTCCAACCACCGCCTGGCCGACTGGGCCCGCGAGCGCGCCCTGCGCGAACTGGCCCAGGCCGGTGCCGAGGTGTGGCTCGCACCGGGCATGGTGCACGCCAAGGCCGTGCTGATCGACGACGACCTGGCCCTGTCCGGCTCGCTCAACCTCGACGCGCGCAGCCTGTTCCTCAACTACGAGGCGATGACGGCCTTCTACGGCCCGGCCGAGGTGCAGTGGCTCTCGGACTGGTGCGCGCGCCAGATCGCCCTGGCGCGGCCCTATGTGCCCCGGCGCCCGTCCTGGCCGCGCGACATCGGCGAGGGCGTGGTGCGGGCGGTGGGCTTTCAGCTGTAGGACGGCCGTTCGCCCGGCGCGGGGCTCCCGCGCAGCGGTGTGTTGCTATTGTTTTTTATAGCTTCATGGGGCAATGAGTACTAGGGCATGAGGCGGTTTTTATATCGAAACCGGCCGGCGAGCGCCCGGGCCGGCCGGTCTTGCGCTCACGCCCGGCCCGCCTTGCGCCGCAGCCGCCGCCAGCCGATCACCATGCCCGTGGCGCTCAACGCCGCGCCCCCCAGGCCCAGCACCAGCATCACCGCGTCCCACAGCGGGCGCCGCTCCAGCAGCGGCACCCAGTCCCAGCTGTGCAGCATGGCGAAGAGCCAGCGGCTGGCGCGGCGGTGGCCGTCCAGGCGGCCCAGCACGGCGCCGGTGAGGGGGTCCACGTGCACCCAGGTGGCGTGTTCGTCGGCGAACACCGCGCGCAGCACCGGCAGGGGCTTGGCGGGCGCACCCGTCATGGTGTGGGGCGCGCGGGCGTAGTAGTACAGGTCGTAGTGCGCCAGCGTGTCCACGCGCACCAGGGGCGCCGCCACCAGGCGGGCGATGGCCTCGCGCAGCGCGGCGGTGTCGATGGCAGTGGGCGCGACCGTGGCGGCATC
>NZ_BAAJYR010000709.1:0-1161 GCF_057546605.1 Acidovorax sp. KPB24-03
GCCGCGCTGGCGGCGTCCCCCTCCGGGGGGAAGGCGCGAAGCGACTCAGGGGGGGTTACTTCATGCCGCACTGGGCAGAGAACGCATCCCCATAGTTTTCCAGCACCGTCTTGATGGTCTTGTTGGTCACGCGGCCTTCGGCGTCCTTGCCGATGGTGCGCAGGTAGAAGTTCTGCACCGGGTAGTGGTTGTTGGCGTAGCGGAAGTTGCCGCGCACCGAAGGAAACTGCGCCTTGGCCAGCGCCTTGATCAATGCATCGCGGTCGGCCACCTTGCCGCCGACAGCCTTGACGGCCGCGTCCATGGCGGTGATCACGTCGAAGGCCTGCGCGGCGTAGATGGACGGGTAGCGCCCGCCGTACTCCTTGCGGAACGCGGCCACGAAGGCCTTGTTGGCCGGGTTGTCCAGGTCGTGCGCCCAGTGCGAGGTGTTGAACAGCCCCAGCATGGGTTCGCCCACGGCGCTGATGACGTCTTCGTCGGCCGAGAAGCCGCTGGTCACCAGCGTGATGTCCTTGGACAGGCCCGCGCCCACGAACTGCTTGATGAAGTTGATGCCCATGGCGCCGGGCAGGAAGAAGTACACGGCCTCGGGCTTGGCGGCGCGCAGTTGCGCCAGCTCGGTCGCGTAGTCGATCTGGCCGAGCTTGGTGTACATCTCGTCCACCACCGTGCCCTTGAACTTGCGCTTGAAGCCGTTGATCCCGTCCTTGCCGGCGGGGTAGTTGGGCGCGATCAGCACCATGCGCTTGAAGCCCCGGTCGGCCGCGAACTGGCCGGCGGCCTCGTGGTACTGGTCGTTTTGGTAGGCGGTGCCGAAGAAGTAGGGGTTGCACTGCGCGCCCGCCAGCTGGCTGGGGCCCGCGTTGTTCGACAGGTAGGGCACCTTGGCGGCGAACAGTGTGGGCGCCACGGCCAGCGCCACGTTGGAGGCGATGGGGCCGGTGAACAGGTCGATCTTCTCGCGTTGCACGAAGCGGTCCACCAGCTGCTTGGCCTGGTCGGGGCTGCCGGCCATGTCGGTCTGCACGAACTGCACGGGCTGGCCGCCCAGCTTGCCGCCCAGCTGCTTGATGCCCAGCGCGAAGCCGTCCCGCGCCTCGGCCCCCAGGGCGGCGAACGGGCCGGAGATGTCCAGCGCGATGCCCACCTTGATGGGGG
>NZ_BAAJYR010000710.1:0-1159 GCF_057546605.1 Acidovorax sp. KPB24-03
CGCGCGGGCTACCGGGCCCTGCCGGCCATGGACGCCTTCGCGCGGGCGCAGCGCCAAGGCGAGCACCGCCGCGCGCTGTGGCGCTGGCTGGTGGCCGGCTTTTGCATGATGCAGGTGATGATGTACGCGTGGCCCGCCTACGTGGCGCAGCCGGGCGACCTCACGGCCGAGATGGAGCAGCTGCTGCGCTGGGCCTCGTGGGTCATCACGCTGCCGGTGGTCATCTTCGCTTGCGGGCCGTTCTTTGCGAACGCGCTGCGCGACGTGCGCCTGCGCCGGGTGAGCATGGACCTGCCCGTGGCGCTGGGCATGGCCATCACCTTCGGGGTGAGCACGGCGGGCACCTTCGATCCCAGCGGAATCTTCGGGCGCGAGGTGTTCTACGACTCGTTGACCATGTTCGTGTTCTTTTTGCTCACCGGCCGCTGGCTGGAGCTGCGCCTGCGCGACCGCACGGCCGGCGCGCTGGAGGCGGTGATGAACCGCCTGCCCGACAGCGTGGAGCGCCTGCAGGCCGATGGCGCCTTCGTGCGCGTGGCCGTGCGGCGCCTGGCGGTGGGCGACACGGTGCGCGTGCTGCCGGGCGAGGCCTTCCCGGCCGATGGGCGCATCACGCGGGGCGACACGCTCGCGGACGAGGCCCTGCTCACGGGCGAGTCCACGCCCGTGGCGCGGCCCGAGGGCAGCGCCGTGACCGCCGGCAGCTACAACCTGCAGTCGGCCGTGCAAGTGAAGGTGGAGCGGGTGGGGGCCGACACGCGCTTCGCCCAGATCGTGGCGCTGATGGAAAGCGCCTCGCTGCAAAAGCCGCGCCTGGCGCAACTGGCGGACCGCATCGCGCGGCCGTTCCTCATCGCCGTGCTGGCAGCGGCTGCGCTGGCTGCGGCGTGGTGGTGGCCCACCGACCCGGGCCATGCGCTCATGGTGGCGGTGGCGGTGCTCATCGTCACCTGCCCGTGCGCGCTGTCGCTCGCCACGCCCGTGGCCATGCTGACCGCGGCGGGCACGCTGGCGCGCCAGGGCGTGCTGGTGCGCCACCTGCAGGCGCTGGAGGCCCTGGCGGGTGTGGACACCGTGGTGTTCGACAAGACCGGCACCCTCACGCGCGACGGCATGGCCGTGCGCGGCGTGCACCCGGGCGCCGGGTCTGGACCGGGCC
>NZ_BAAJYR010000711.1:0-1154 GCF_057546605.1 Acidovorax sp. KPB24-03
CACCACCTCGCCGGCGCGGCCCGGGTCGGGCAGCAGCGCGGCGGGCGCGTTCGCGTGTCGTGTGGCGGTATGGCCGTCGGTGGTCAGCGTGTAGCCGTACTCGGTGGCCGGCCCCGGGTGGCCCGGGGGCAAGGAAAGGATGAGGGTGCTCATGGATGGGTTTCGCGGGCCATTTTAGGGGCGTGGCATGACGGATCGCGCGGCCGGGGTCAGCGGGTGGCCGTGGCGGCGTCGTTGCGCGCGAAGACCCCGCGTTCGCGCCACAGCGTGCGGGCTTCGCGGCCGGCCTTGTAGACCAGGGAGCGTTCCTGCACCACGGTGCTTCCCAGCCGCAGCCGGCCGAGCACTTCGTAGTACGACGAGGAGACGGTGTGCGTGGTGGTGTCCATCTGCGCCGAGCCGCTCAGCAGCTTGCGTGCGTCTTCCTCGTTGCGAAAGTGCCGGGCCTCGCGCGCCTGCACCAGTTGCTGCGCGCCGGCCATGTCCAGCCCCTCGATGCTGGCCTGCAGCACCTGGGCGCTGGCCGTGTTCAGGTTCACCCGCGTGCTGCGCGGCAGCACGGTGGCGTAGGGCTCCAGCGCCGCGATGGTGGCGGCGTCCACGCCCAGCCAGGACAGCTGCGACAGGGTGCGCGGCATCAGGGGCGCGTTGCCCGCATCGCCGCCCGTGGCCTTGGCCTGGCGCAACCCGTCGGCCAGCAGGTTCAGCTGCTGGCGCGGCAGGCCGAGCTGCTCGAAAAGGCGGGTGAACTGGCGCAGGGGGATCTCCTGCACCGCATTGCCGTCCACCAGGTTGAAGAGGTTCAGGCGCGACTGCAGGTCGATGATCCGGCCGGACAGGAAGGCATCGGCCGTGTCGGTGCTCGCATCCTCGGGCTGGCTCACGTTGCGGTCCGCCGCGAGGAAGGTGGACAGGCGCGCTTCTTCCAGCGGCACCGCCCAGGGCTCGGCCAGGTGGTCGGTGCCGTCGCTGTCGCGCGCGGCGGCGTCCTCGCGCAGGATGAGCCGCGACCAGTCGAGCGCGCCGGCCAGGATCCACGCCGACTGCGCGCGTGCGCGCTCGGCGGTCTCCACCTCGACCGCGCGCCACTGCTGCCACATGGCCGCGGCCGCGAAACGTGGCCACTAGCGTCACCGTGAGCATGGCGGCCAGCA
>NZ_BAAJYR010000712.1:0-1149 GCF_057546605.1 Acidovorax sp. KPB24-03
CCGCTCGGGCAGCTGTCGGGCGGGGAGCGCCAGCGGGTGCTGCTGGCGCGCGCGCTGGCCGTGCAGGCCGAGGTGCTGCTGATGGACGAACCCCTGGCCAACCTCGATCCCCCGCACCAGGCCGACTGGCTGCACGCCATGCGCGCGCTGGCGGCGGGCGGCGGCACGGTGGTGAGCGTGCTGCACGAGGTGTCGCTCGCGCTGCAGGCCGACGACATGGCCATCATGGACCGCGGCCGCATCGTGCACCATGGCGCCTGCGCCGACCCGGCCACCCATGCTGCGCTGCAGGCCGTGTTCGACCAGCGCATCCAGGTGCAGCAGGTGGCGGGCCTGTGGGTGTCGCTGCCGCGCATCGACTAGGGCCGGCCAACCTCCCGGCCACCGCTTTCGCCCCTTTTTTTTTCGAACGACTTCCGAAACATTGCGCATGCAGATCGAAACCCCTCCCGCCGAACGGCGCTCCGAAAAACCCGACGGCGAGCGCCGCGGCATCGTGCTGGTCAACACCGGCAACGGCAAGGGCAAGAGCACCGCCGCGTTCGGCCTCGCCCTGCGCGCCCACGGGCGCGGCAAGCCGGTCAAGATCTTCCAGTTCATGAAGGTGCCCACCGCGCGCTTCGGCGAGCACCGCATGTTCGAGCAGTTGGGCATCCCCATCGAGGGCCTGGGCGACGGCTTCACCTGGAAGAGCCGCGACATCGACCAGTCGGCCGAACTGGCCCGCGCCGGCTGGGAGCGCGCGCGCGCCGCCGTGCTGGGCGGCGAATTCTTCCTGGTGGTGCTGGACGAGATCACCTACCCGCTCATCTACGGCTGGCTGCCGCTCGACGAGGTGCTGCAGGTGCTGCGCGACCGCCCGCGCCATGTGCACGTGGTGCTCACCGGCCGCCGTTGCCCGCCCGAGGTGATCGAACTGGCCGACACCGTGACCGAGATGGGCATGGTCAAGCACGCGTTCCAGGCCGGCGTGCCGGCGCAGCGCGGCATCGAGGATTGAGCCCCGCCGACCGCCCCCGCGCCGCGATGCCATCCCCTACGCCGCCCACCGGCAGTGCGCAGGGCGCCGCCTTCTCCGCAGAGGAGCGCGCCGCCGTGTACCGCGCCATCCGCGAGCGCCGCGACATGCGCCACTTCGCGGGCGGGCAG
>NZ_BAAJYR010000713.1:0-1145 GCF_057546605.1 Acidovorax sp. KPB24-03
CCTTGTATCTTTGACGCTCGGACCAGTTCAGGTAGCCCGAAGCGCCTCTGGGAAGTTTGAAGCCCGTGACTGAGCACTGGGCGCCTGAGCTGGACCGTCCTTTCTTGCAGCCCGAACGGTTGTAGGAACTTGTAGTTCGCATAGACAAGGATGGGAGCGAGAGGACGTGTCCGACTCTGTTTTTATTGGTATTGACGTCTCCAGCCAGACGCTGGAGGTGGCCAGCAGCAGCCAGGCCAAGACCTGGCAGGTCGCCAACGACGCAGCTGGCATTGAGCAACTGGTCGATCAGGCATCGGCCTTGACGCCGGCTCTGGTGGTGCTGGAGGCCACCGGCGGCTACGAGTTCGAGGCAGCGTGTGCGCTGCAGGCCGCAGGCCTTGCGGTGGCCGTGGTGAACCCTCGCACGGCCCGCGACTTTGCCCGCGCCATGGGCGCTCTTGCCAAGACCGATGCGCTGGACGCGCGCATGCTGGCGGCCTTCGCCCGCGTGCTGCACCAACACCCCGAGCGCGAACGCTTCGTCAAGCCGCTGGCCGATGCCGAGCTGCAGCAGTTGCAGGCACTGGTGCTGCGCCGGCGCCAGTTGGTGCAGATGCTGACTGCCGAGCGACAGCGCCTGCGGCTGGCCCATGCCGCCGCTCGCCCGAGCATCGAGCGGGTCATCGAGTTCCTCAAGCAAGAGATTGGCGACAGCGAGGCCGAGGTGGCAACGCATGTGCAAGGACACCACTCGCAGCTGGCCCAGGCGCTGGCCAGTGTGCCGGGCATTGGCGCAGCCAGCGTGGCAGTGCTGCTGGCCGAGTTGCCAGAGCTGGGCAAACTCGACCGGCGCCGCATTGCTGCGCTGGTGGGCGTAGCTCCCCTGAACCGAGACTCCGGCCAGATGCGCGGGCAGCGCTCCATCTGGGGCGGGCGGGCAGATGTGCGACGCACGCTGTACATGGCCACCCTTGTGGCGGTGCGCCACAACCCAGCGCTCAAGGCCTGCTACGAACGCCTGCTGGCAGTGGGCAAGCGCAAGAAGGTTGCCCTGGTCGCTTGCATGCGCAAGCTACTGACCATGCTCAACGCCATAGCCAAGCATGGCTCCACATGGGATCCGGCTATGCATAACGCTTGACAGCCAAGACGGTTGCTCAGTC
>NZ_BAAJYR010000714.1:0-1132 GCF_057546605.1 Acidovorax sp. KPB24-03
CCCGCGGCCCTACCCCCGCCCAAGCCGATCCAGCTCATCGCCCAGCAGCCGCCGGGCAGCGCATCCGATGCGATGACGCGCGCCTGGGCCGACTGCGCCGCGCGCGAGATGGGCCAGCCCGTGGTGGTGCAGAACAAGCCGGGGGCCAATGGCATCCTGGCGGTCAATGCGCTCAAGTCCCAGCCGGCCGACGGCTACACGCTGATGACCATCGGCATGTCGCAGATGACCATCACGCCCTACGTCTACCGGCAGCCGCCCTATGACCCGCTGCACGACTTCGACAGCGTGGCGGTGCTGGGCAGCACGCCGCTGGTGCTGGCCGTGCCGGCGGGGCTGGGCATCACGCGGCTGGCGCAGCTGGCGGACCAGGCCAGGGCCCACCCGGGCGGGCTCGATTTCGGCTCGCCCGGCAAGGGCAGCCCGGCGCACCTGCTGACCTCGGCGCTGCTCGACCGCATGGGCGTGTCCGGCACGCACGTGCCCTTCGTGGGCGAAGGCGCCGGCCTCACCGCCCTCATGGGCCAGCAGATCCAGGCGATGACGCTGGTCATCGGCACGGCCGCGCCGCATGCCAGGTCGGGCAAGCTCGTGCCCCTGGCGGTGTTCGCGCCGCAGCGATCGCCCCTGCTGCCGGATGTGCCCTCGATCGGCGAGGCCCTGCCGGCCGCCAAGGACCTGGCCCGCACCGCGTGGATCGCCGTGGTGGCCCGGGCCGGCACGCCGCCCGCGCTGCTGGGCACGCTGAACGCCGCGACCGAGAAATGCCGCAGCGGCGATGCGTCCTACCGCGCGCGGATGGAGGCCATGAACGTGACGCTGGCCGCGTCCGTCCCGGGGGATGCGCGCACCTGGGCGGCACGCGATACTTCGGTCTGGAAACCGTTGATCGACAAACTGGGATTGGCCACTGAATGACTCTGGATACCGTGCCGTGCGTGCACCTTTCCCACGGAGGTGGGCTGCAGGGGCGCCTTGACCATGGCGTCGCCGTGTTTCGCGGCGTGCCCTATGCGCAGGCCCCGCAAGGCGCACTGCGCTTTTTAGCCCCCCAGCCCGCGCCCGCCTGGTCGGGCCTGCGCGAGGCGATGGCTTTCGCGCCGGTGCCGCCCCAGTGGCCGCGCGGCGGCGG
>NZ_BAAJYR010000715.1:0-1131 GCF_057546605.1 Acidovorax sp. KPB24-03
CGCAGCGCTGCACCACGGCGCGCGGCACCACGGCCAGGCCCACGCCCTGCCCCACCATGCGGCAGACCGCCTCGAAGCTGCCAAGGCGGATGCGGTAGCGCGGGCGGGTGCCCAGCCGGCGGGCATGGCCTGAGAGGTGGTCGTCCAGCGCGCTGCCGGCCGACAGGCCCACCAGTTCCCAGTCCAGCACCTCGGCGAATGCGATGCGGCGGCGCGCCGCCAGCGCATGGCCGCGCGGCACCACCAGCACCAGCGGGTCCGCCCCCAGCACGAAGGCCTGCAAGCCCGCGGCATCGACCGAATCGGCCAGCACGCCGATCTCGCACACGCCGTGGCGCAAAGCGTCCACGATCTCGTGGCTGGGGCGCTCCAGCAGGTCCACCGACATGCCGGGATGGTCGTGCAGGAAACCCGCCAGCCGGTCGGGCAGCCAGTCGCTCAGCGCGGCGCTGTTGCACATCAGGCGCACGTGGCCGCGCAGGCCCGAGGCATGGTCGCCCAAGTCCCCCTGCATGCGCTCGATCTGCTGCAGCACGATCAACGCGTGCTGCAGCAAGGTGCGCCCGGCGGGGGTGGGCGACACGCCGCGCCGCGTTCGCAGCAGCAGCGGCACGCCCAGCGCGGATTCCATGCCGCGGATGCGCTCGCTGGCCGATGCCAGCGTGATGCAGCTGGCTGATGCGCCGGCGGTGATGGTGCCCGCCTCCAGCACGTTGGCGAACAGTCGCAGATCGGTCAGGTCGAAAGCCATGGGCGCCAAGGTAGCACGCCCTGCCTATGGCCTCGCCTGAGGCAGGCTGCGCCGAATCCCGATTGCCGGGTTAACGGGCGCCTCCAACAATCCACGGCATGACCGCACCGCTCACCCCCACCGCCTTCCTCGCGGCCACGGCCGTCTTCCTGCTCGCCGGGTGCGTCAAGGGCGTGGTGGGCCTGGGACTGCCGACCGTCGCGATGGCGCTGCTGGCCCTGGTCATGCCCACCGCCCAGGCGGCGGCCTTGCTGGTGGTGCCTTCGCTCGTGACCAATCTGCTGCAGCTGCGGCCCCTGTCCGGTCTGGGGCCATGGTGCGCCGGCTGGGCGGCATGCAGCTGGGCGTGTGCGCGGGCACGCTCGCGGGGGGCGGCGTGG
>NZ_BAAJYR010000716.1:0-1130 GCF_057546605.1 Acidovorax sp. KPB24-03
CAGCGTGCGCACGGCGGCCAGGTAGTACGCCTTGGCCTGTTCCGGGTCGGGCGTGACCTGGCGCGCCAGCATGTACAGCTCGGCGCTGCCCGCGTAGTCGCCCGTGCCCAGCGCTTCCTTGGCGGCCCGCTCATACAGGCGCGCTGCCTCGCGCGGGTCTTTGGCCTCCTGCGCGAGCTGGCGGCTCATCGCGACGCCGGTGGCGCGGTCTTCCATTTCGGCCGCGCGGCGGGCGAGCAGCAATTGGCGGTCGGCGGGCCACTTTTCCTTGGCCAGGGCCTGGAGCTGGCGCTTGAGGTCCTCGCGCTGGGCTTTGCGGCGCTCGGTTTCCTTCTCGGGCGTGCGCTGGTACTCGGCGTACGACAGGTCCCACAGGCTCCACAGCGCGTCGCGGTGCAGTTCCGGGTCGCTGGAATCCAGCGCGGGTTGCAGCGTGGCCCGCGCGTCCGCCATTTCGCCCACGGCGATCTGGCGCTGCGCCAGCAGCAGGCGCAGGCGGGGGTTGTCGGGATCGCTGCGCAGCAGGTTGGTGAGGTAGGCCACCGACAGCGCGATGTCGGTGGTCTCGGACAGCCGGCGCTCCAGATCCTGGCGGGGGTACAGCAGCCACAGCCCCCCGCCGACCATGCTGGCCAGCAGGGCGATCAGCCACGAAGGCGCCAGGACGGGGCGCTCAGCGGGCTGGGCACTGGAGCTGGATTTGCGCAGCAGCATCGGCGATCCGGAATTGTTGGACATCCGGGCCGGCCGGAGTGGCCGCCCGCGTGGGGGTGAGCAGTTTCTGGTTGGCGCGCACCTGGCAGTTGCCGGCCGCCGCCACGCTGAACGCGAGCGGGGCGTAGGCCTTCAGCGTGAACTCGGTGCGCGCGCCCTGGTCGCGCACGTTCCAGTCGCCGAGCCGGCCGTTGGCATCGAACAGGTAGGGGCCCTGGGCCACCGCGGCGGGCGTGCTGGCCGTGGCCGTGTGCCAGCGCCTGCCCCTGTGGCGCGCGCGCCTGCTGCTCGATGCGGCGGGCCACCCGCGCGCCGAGGCCTGGGCGATGGCCCCCACCACCGTGCCGGTGCGCCTGCAACTGGCCACGCGCCCGCTGGAAGGCGCGCACGGCGAATTCGTGCGCCACAAGACCACG
>NZ_BAAJYR010000717.1:0-1124 GCF_057546605.1 Acidovorax sp. KPB24-03
GCCCCGGCCCGGCCGCCAGCGCCACGGCCCCCCGGGCCGGCGATCCGGCCCCTCGTTCGGTGGACGACCTGCGCAAGCAGCTCGACGCCGTCCCGAAAAAGCTCGATCCGGACGACGACGGCCGCAAGCTCGTCAACGAGGTCTATGCCATCGGCACGGCCGCCGAGCAACTCGTCGCGCAGCGCACCGAAGAGCTGGCCGACCTGGACACGCGCCTGGCCGGGCTCGGTCCCTCGCCCGAGAAAGGCGCGCCCGCCGACTCCCCCGACGTCGCGCAGCAGCGGGCCGGACTGGCCAAGCAGCGCGCCGTCGTGGACGCCGACCTCAAGCTCGCCCGCCTCATCGTGGTCGATGCCGACCAGCGCAGCGCCGACCTCGTGCGCCAGCGCCGCCAGCAGTTCCAGGATGCGCTGACCGCCCGCATCGACTCGCCGCTGGGCCCCACCTACTGGCGCGCGCTGCGCAACGCCTGGCCCTCCGACACCGCCCGCCTGTCGATGCTGGCGGTCGAGATCCGCCAGGCCCTGGAGCGGGCGATGGAGCCTGCCCGGCGCGCCACCTTCCTCGGCAGCCTGGCCGGCGCGCTGCTGCTGGCCGTGCTGGGCAACTGGCTGGCCAAGCGCGTGCTGGTGCGCGTGGCCCCCACGCGGCTGCGTCCGGGCGCCTGCGGCGCTCGCTGCTCGCGGCGGTGTCGGTCGTGGTGCACGTGCTGCTGATCGGGCTGGCGGCGCAACTGGCGCTCAGCGGCGTCGACGTGGGCGACAACCTCGGCGACCGGCTGCACGGCCTGGGCAGCACGGCGGTGCGCCTGGCCATCTTCGCCTCGTTCGCCATCGGCCTGGGGCACGCGCTGCTGTCGCGCCGGCGCAGCTCCTGGCGGCTGCCTTCGCTGTCGGACGACCTGGCGCGGCGGCTGAGCCCCTACCCCTGGTGGATCGCCCTGGTCGCCATCACCAGCGGGCTCATCACCGAAATCAACACCGCCGTGGGCGCCAGCCTCGCGGCCGAGGTGACGACGCAGGCGGTGACGGCGCTGCTGGTCGCGCTCATCGCCATCGCCTGCCTGCGCCATCTGCACACCCCGCGCACCACGGCCAAGGACGGCGCGGCGGACGGCGGCAGCG
>NZ_BAAJYR010000718.1:0-1115 GCF_057546605.1 Acidovorax sp. KPB24-03
CCACGCTGCGCGCCGATGCCGCGCGGCCGCGCCCGCGAGCGTGGGCCGCCTGGGCGCGGCGCGCTACTTCTTTCATTACGAGCTGCCCAAGATCGGCGCCTGGCTGAACGTGGTGCGCACGCGCGACGGCACCTGCGCCAGCCTGCCGGAAGACGCGTTCTGACCGCGCCCGGCCATCGCTCCCGGGACACCGCCGGGCGCCGGTCCGCAGCACAATGCACCGGCGCCGCGCGGATCGGGCAACGTTCAGGCAGGGCGCGCCGGCCCCCCATCACCACCAACGAGGAGACCCCGACATGACCCGCACCATCCAACAACTGTTCGACCTCTCCGGCAAGACCGCGCTGGTCACCGGCGGCTCGCGCGGGCTGGGGCTGCAGCTGGCGCAGGCGCTGGGCGAGGCCGGCGCGCGCATCGTGCTCAGCTCGCGCAAGGCGTCCGATCTGGAGGAGGCCACGGCCACCTTGCAGCAGGCCGGCATCGACACGCGCTGGATCGCCGCCGACTGCGCGCAGGAGGCCGACATCCGCCGCCTGGCCGACGAGACGCTGCAGCGCGTGGGCGATGTGGACATCCTCGTCAACAACGCTGGTGCCGCCTGGGGCGCCCCGGCCGAGGACCACCCGGTGGAGGCCTGGGACAAGGTGATGAACCTGAACGTGCGCGGCTACTTCATCCTGAGCCAGCAGATCGCCAAGCGCAGCATGATCGGGCGGCGCAGCGGCAGCATCATCAACGTGGCCTCCATCGCCGGCCTGGGCGGCAACCCCAGCGGCATGAACACCATCGCTTACAACACCTCCAAGGGCGCCGTGATCAACTTCACCCGTGCGCTGGCCGCCGAATGGGGCAAGTACAACCTTCGCGTGAACGCCATCTGCCCCGGCTTCTTCCCGAGCCGGATGACGGTGGGCACCCTGAAGGCCATGGGTGAGGAAAAGCTCGCCAACCATGCGCCGCTCGGACGGCTGGGCGACGACGAAGACCTGAAGGGCCTGTGCGTGCTGTATGCCAGCGATGCCGGCAAGCACATCACCGGCCAGTGGCTGGCCGTGGACGGTGGCGTGAGCATCGTCACGGGCGGCTGAATGTGGCCCCACGGTCGCGCACTGCGT
>NZ_BAAJYR010000719.1:0-1114 GCF_057546605.1 Acidovorax sp. KPB24-03
GGCGTGGGCGCCGCCGTGCTGGCCCAGGTGCAGGACCGGGCGCGCCGCGAAGGCGCCGTGCTGCGCGTGACCGCGCTGCAGCGCAGCGATGCCAACCGCTTCTACCAGCGCCACGGCTTCGTGCAGACCGGCGAGGAAGACGTGGACGTGCACTACGAGTGGCGGCCCGAAGAGGGGGCCGAATGAGCGCGCCCCGGCCTTCGACCGCTTCTGCTACGGGGGCTTCGCCCCATCGGCCACCTTCGGCCGGCGGCTGGCTGGACGGAATCCTCCACGGCGCCCAGGCCGTGCAGCGCCGGGCCATGTCCAAGGCGATCACGCTGCTGGAGTCGACCCGCGCCGACCACCGCGCGCAGGGTGACGAGCTGCTCACCGCCTTGCTGCCGCACACCGGCCAGTCGTTTCGCCTGGGGATCAGCGGCGTGCCCGGCGTGGGCAAATCCACCTTCATCGAAGTGCTGGGCCTGCACCTCATCGGCCTGGGCCACCGCGTGGCGGTGCTCACCATCGACCCGTCCTCCACCGTGTCGGGCGGCTCCATCCTGGGCGACAAGACCCGCATGGAACACCTGTCCATGCACGAGAAGGCCTACATCCGCCCCAGCCCGTCCAGCGGCACCCTGGGCGGCGTGGCCGAGAAAACGCGCGAGGCCATGCTGGTGTGCGAGGCCGCCGGCTACGACATCGTCATGGTGGAGACCGTCGGCGTGGGCCAGAGCGAGATCGCCGTGGCCGGCATGACCGACATGTTCGTGCTGCTGCAGCTGCCCAACGCGGGCGACGACCTGCAGGCCATCAAGAAGGGCGTGATGGAGATCGCCGACCTGGTCGTCATCAACAAGGCCGACATCGACCCGCACGCCGCCACCCGCGCCGAGGCGCAGATCACCTCCAGCCTGCGGCTGCTCAGCCAGCACGGCAACCCCGAGCGCTCGCTGGGCCACCCCCGCCACGCGCCGGCAGCGGGCCACGGCGCGGTGTCGGCCGAAAGCGAACCGGCTCCGGCCCCGGCCGACGCGCCCCCTGGCAGCCCAAGGTGCTGCAGATCAGCGCGCTGCAGGGCCAGGGCCTGCAGGCCTTCTGGGCCGCCGTCAGCCAGTTCCGCCAACTGCAG
>NZ_BAAJYR010000720.1:0-1107 GCF_057546605.1 Acidovorax sp. KPB24-03
CGCCAGCGCCCCTCCCCCGTCCGTCTGGCCCCCGTGCATCGCAAGTGCCCCGGCGGCGTGGCGCGCCTGTCGCTGGGGCCGGCGGCCACGCGGCCGGTGGCGCACGTGGACGAAGGCGCGGGCGACGTGCCGGTGCTTGTGCTGGGCGATGCGATCGAGTGGACGGCCATCGTCGGCATTCCGCTGGCGGCCCAGGCGGGCGCCGCCGGGATCGTGGTGCGGGGTTCGGCCACCGAGGGCGATGCAGCGCGCAATGTGCCCTACACCATCGCGCCCAAGAAGTACCGCGAGCAGCGCCTGAGCGTCGCGCCGCGCACCGTGGACCTCTCCGCCGAGGACAACGCCCGCTTCGAGCGCGAGCGCGAACACCAGCGGCAGGTGACGGCGGCGTTTTCCACACCGCTGCCCAAGCCGGCCGACCTGCGCATGCACGTCCCGGTGCCGGGTCCCCGGTCCAGCTCGTTCGGGCTGCGGCGGGTGTTCAACGGGCAATCGCGCAATCCGCACAGCGGCATGGACATCGCCGCAGCCAAGGGCACGGCCATCGTCGCGCCGCTGCCGGGCCGGGTGATCGACACCGGCGAATATTTCTTCAGCGGCGGCACCGTGTGGCTGGACCATGGCGGCGGGCTGCTCACCGTCTATGCCCACCTGAGCGCCATCGATGCCAAGGTGGGCGACCAGTTGCAGACCGGCGACCGCCTGGGCGCGGTGGGCGCCACCGGCCGCGTGACCGGGCCCCACCTGCACTGGGGCGTGATGCTCAACCGCACGATGGTGGACCCGGCGCTCTTCCTGCCCGTCTGAGCCGGACGGGCGTTGCGCCGGGCCGACACGGGCCGGTAAAGAAGGGGCCGCTTCGCGGAGCGGGCAGCGACAATTTCCGCCTTCGATCCCCTGGCCTTTTTGGGTGGTTTCCATGCGATCTTTTCTGGGTGCCGCGCTCGCGGCGATGGCAGTGCTGTGCAGCGGCTGCGCCGTGGTGGCCGTGGGCGATGCCGCGGTGACGGTGGTGGCGACCACGGTGAAGGTCGGCGCCACCGTGGTGGGCACGGCGGTGGACGTGGGCGCGGCCGGCGTGCGCGCCGTGGCGGGCGGCAGCGACTG
>NZ_BAAJYR010000721.1:0-1107 GCF_057546605.1 Acidovorax sp. KPB24-03
TCGGGCCGAACGGCGCGGGCAAATCGACCACCATCAAGATCCTGTCCGGCATCCTGCGGCCTGACGGCGGGCGCGTGGAGATCGACGGCCGCCACCCCAGCGATGACCGCGAGCGCCACGTCGCCCGCATCGGCGTGGTGTTCGGCCAGCGCACCCAGCTGTGGTGGGACCTGCCGGTGGGCGAGGGCTTCGACCTTCTGCGCGACATCTACCGCGTGGACGAGCAGCGCTACCGCCGCGCACGCGACGAGTTGGTCGCGCTGCTGTCGCTGGAAGGCGTGCTGGCCCAGCCCGTGCGCCAGCTCTCGCTGGGCCAGCGCATGCGCGCCGAGATCGCGGCGGCGCTGCTGCACGAGCCCGACATCCTGTTCCTGGACGAGCCGACCATCGGCCTGGATGCGCCGTCCAAGCTCGCGGTGCGGGACTTCGTGCGCCGCGCCAACCGCGAGCGCGGCACCACCGTGCTGCTCACCACCCACGACATGCACGACATCGAGGCGCTGGCCGAGCGCGTGATCGTGATCGGCCATGGCCGCGTGCTGGCCGACAGCCCGGTCGAGGCCCTGCGCGCCCAGGTGATGGCCGAGCGGCGCCTGGTGGTCGATTTCGGGCACGATGCGCCCGTGCTGGCGCCGCAGCCCGGCGTGTCGGTCCATGCGCGCGAGGGCCGCACGCTGGTGCTGGGGTTCGATCCGGCCGTCACCACGGCGCCCGCGCTCATCGCGCAGCTGGTGGCCGCACACGCCGTGCAGGACATTCGTCTGGAGGGCCTGGCGATCGAGGAGGTCATCGCCCGCTTCTACGCGCTGCACGGCGCGGCCGAGGCATGAGGCCGCCGCTGGCGCTGCGGCCCTACACCGCTGCGTTCGTCTCGCGCTTTCTGCAGATGCTGCAGTACCGCACGGCGGCGCTCGCCGGCTTCGGCACCCAGTGCTGGTGGGGCGGTATCAAGGTGATGGTATTGGCCGCGTTCTACGGCGGCGCCGGCGCCTCGGGCGCGCCCATGCCGCTGCAGCAGGCCATCACCTACACCTGGCTGGCCCAGGGGCTGCTGGCGCTGCTGCCGTGGTCGGGCGACCCGGAGGTGGCGCAGGCCGTGCGCACGGG
>NZ_BAAJYR010000722.1:0-1105 GCF_057546605.1 Acidovorax sp. KPB24-03
CGCCCGCGGCGGGGCCTGACCGTCGGCGTGCGGGCGAGTGCCCTGCGTCTGCAGGCACGCCCCGGCGACGTGGCGGTGGCCGGCACGGTGGAGCTGGCCGAAATCTCGGGCTCGGACACCTTCGTGCATGCGCACACGCCCTGGGGCGAACTCGTGGCGCAGGTCACGGGCGTGCACTACTTCGACCTGGGTGCGGCCATCACGCTGCACCTGGCACCGGGCGAAGCCTATGTCTTCGGCGCCGACGGCGCCTTGCTGCTGGCGCCCGCGCGCCGGGGAGGGCGCTGAGATGGCGCGCATCAATCTGGACCTGGCGCACGCCTACAAGCCCAACCCCCAGCAGGACAGCGACTACGCGCTGCTGCCGCTGTCGATGGAGTTCCGCGACGGCGGCGCCTATGCCTTGCTGGGCCCCTCGGGCTGCGGCAAGACGACCATGCTCAACATCATGTCGGGCCTGCTCGTGCCCTCGCAGGGGCGCGTGCTGTTCGACGGCAAGGACGTCACCCACGCGAGCCCGCAGGAGCGCAACATCGCCCAGGTGTTCCAGTTCCCGGTGATCTACGACACCATGACGGTGGCCGAGAACCTCGCCTTTCCGCTCAAGAACCGCAAGGTGCCCGAGGCCCAGATCCGCCAGCGCGTCGGCCAGATCGCCGAGATGCTGGACATGAGCGGGCAGCTCGACCAGCGCGCCTCGGGCCTGGCCGCCGATGCCAAGCAGAAGATTTCGCTCGGGCGCGGCCTGGTGCGCTCCGACGTGGCGGCCGTGCTCTTCGATGAGCCGCTCACGGTGATCGATCCGCACCTCAAGTGGCAGCTGCGCCGCAAGCTCAAGCAGATCCACCACGAGCTCAAGCTGACCCTGATCTACGTGACCCACGACCAGGTGGAGGCGCTGACCTTCGCCGAAGAGGTGGTGGTGATGACGCGCGGGCGCGCCGTGCAGGTGGGCGCGGCCGATGCGCTGTTCGAGCGGCCGCAGCACGTGTTCGTGGGCCACTTCATCGGCTCGCCGGGCATGAACTTCCTGCCCGCGCAGGGCGAGGCGGATGCGATCGTGGTCGCGGGCCACCGCCTGGCGCGGCCCGCGGGCAAGGCCCTG
>NZ_BAAJYR010000723.1:0-1105 GCF_057546605.1 Acidovorax sp. KPB24-03
CGCGCTGCCCGCGGTGAGCGACGCCATGACCAACAACGCCAGGGCCAGCGCGATCCCCCATGGCGCCGCGCGGCGCAGCGTGATCCGCAGAGGCACTGCTCTGCGCCGCGCGGTGCGGGCATCCGCCCCCGGCGGCGTCATGGTGCCTGCCTCAGGGCGCGGGCCAGCTTCTCGATGGCGTCGATGTTGGCGGGCCCGGGGGTCAACTCGGCATAGCGCAGCGTGACGAAGCGGCGCTGGCGCACGGCGTCGGTCAGCCGCATGGCCGGGTGCGCCTGCAGGAGGCGCTGAAGGTGTTCCGGGCCCTGGCCATTCTGGTAGTCCAGCAGGACGATGACCTGCGGGTTGCTCGCTGCGACCGTCTCCCAGGCGCTGGTGCCCCAGCTCATGGGGGCATCGCCCAGCACGTTGCGCCCGCCCGCGGCCGCGATCAGGGCCGTGGGCATGGCGGCGCGGCCCGCGGTGAAGGGCTTGTCCTCGCCCGAGTCGTAGACGAACACGCGTGGCGGCTGCGGCAGCGGCGACCGGGTCGCGGCCCGGACCCGTTCGCGCCATTGCGCAATGAGCCGCTCGGCCTCGGCACGGCGGCCGAAAACGGTGCCCAGGCGCAGCAGGTCGCCGTATAGCAGGTCCATCGTGGCGCGCGGTTTGTCGCCGAGCGTGTGCGCGCAGCTTTCGGTCAGGATCAGCGTCTGGATGCCGTGCGGCGCCAGGGTGGCAGGGGTCACCTCGCCCCCAGGCTGCATGCCGTAGTACCAGCCGGCGAAGAACAGGTCGGGCTTGGCGGCCAGCAGCGTTTCCAGCGTGGGGTACTTGGGGGCCAGCTCCGGAATGGACCCCAGGCTGCGCAGGAACGCCGCATCGGTCTTGTACCAGCCGGTGATGCCCGTCACGCCCACCATGGACGACTGCAGCCCGAGCGCCATCGCCATCTCCACCATGTTCAGGTCGTGCACGACCATGCGCTGGGGCGGCGCGGCGATGCGCAGCGTGTCGCCGCAGTTGGGCACGGTGACGGGGAACCCCGGCACCGCGCCCGCGCCCTGCGCCAGCGCGGGGCCGCGCCGCACAGCACGCCGGCCACCGCCAGCGCCAGCGCCAGGGG
>NZ_BAAJYR010000724.1:0-1104 GCF_057546605.1 Acidovorax sp. KPB24-03
CAGCGCAATCGGTACTAGGGCATAACGCTATTAAAACAATAGCAAACGATGCCCTGGACTGAAACCATGGACCTCGAAGCCCGCCTTCACGGCGCCGCCCCCAGCGAGCACCCCGAGGCCCTGCGCCTGTGGCTGCGCCTGCTCACCTGCACGCAACTGGTGGAAAAGCAGGTGCGCACCCGCCTGCGCGACCAGTTCGGCACCACGCTGCCGCGCTTTGACCTGATGGCGCAGCTCGAACGCGCCCCCGAGGGCCTGAAGATGAAGGACCTCTCGCGCCGCATGATGGTCACCAGCGGCAACGTGACCGGCATCACCGACCAGCTCGTCGCCGAAGGGCTGGTGGAACGCGTGGACGTGGCGGGCGACCGCCGCGTGTTCCTCGTGCGGCTCACGCCGCGCGGGCGCGAACAGTTCGACGCGATGGCCCACGCGCACGCGCAGTGGATCGTCGAGGCCTTCGGCCCGCTCGGCGAGCGCGACATCGCCAGCCTGCACCGGCTGCTCGGCAAGGTGAAGGCCCACGCCCAGGCAGCCACCCCCACTCTCCAGGAAACCAACGCATGAAGCACTACATCTCCGCGGGCAACCCCATGCGCCCGCAGTTCGAGCCCCGGGCCCCCTACGCGGCACGGCACTTCGCCTGGCAGTTCGACCGCGGCGTGGGCACCATCACGCTGGACCGGCCCGAGCGCAAGAACCCGCTGACCTTCCAGAGCTATGCCGAGCTGCGCGACTTCTTCGGCGCGCTGCGCACGGCGACCGACGTGAAGGCCGTGGTGGTGACCGGCGCGGGCGGCAACTTCTGCTCGGGCGGCGACGTGCACGAAATCATCGGCCCGCTCACCGGCATGACCATGCCCGAACTGCTGGAGTTCACGCGCATGACGGGCGACCTGGTGAAGGCCATCCGCGCCTGCCCGCAGCCGGTGCTGGGCGCCATCGACGGCATCTGCGCCGGCGCCGGCGCCATGGTGGCGCTGGCCTGCGACCTGCGCTACGGCACGCCCGCCGCACGCACCGCGTTCCTGTTCACCCGCGTGGGCCTGGCCGGCGCCGACATGGGCGCCTGCGCGCTGCTGCCGCGCATGATCGGGCAGGGCC
>NZ_BAAJYR010000725.1:0-1104 GCF_057546605.1 Acidovorax sp. KPB24-03
CCGCCGAGCCGGCGCCTGGGCCGCGACCTGCAGCGCGTGCGCGCCGCCTACGATCTGCTCGCGCCCTGACCGCCCCCACCCAGGCGCAGAGGGCGCCTGGGCGCGGTCACTCCTCGCTCGTCCACTCCACCTGCACGCCCAGGCTGCGCAGGTTCTCCACGAAGCGCGGGTGCGCGCGCCGGATGGGCGTGGCGTTGCGGATCTCCGAGCGCCCGTCGATGCTGGCGGCCACCATGAACAGGGCGATGGCCACGCGGATGATGTAGGGGCTCTCCACCACGGCGGGCGTGAGCGCATTGCCGCCGAAGGTCACGATGCGGTGCGGATCGGACGAGAACACGTGCGCGCCGAACTTCGACAGCTCGCCCGTCCAGCCCAGCGCCCCGTCGTACACCTTGTTCCAGAACATCGCGTTGCCCTGCGCCCGCACGCCCAGCGCGATGAAGATGGGCAGCAGGTCCACGGGAAAGTAGGGCCAGGGCGCGGCCTCCACCTTGGTCAGCACGTTGCTGGTGAAGGGCGTCTGCACGGTGAGCGGCCCCTCGCGGTGCGCGCGCGACCAGCCGTCCGCATGCTCGATGCGCACGCCGAACTTGGCGAAGGTGCGGTCGATCAGCGGGAAGTTCTCCGGCGCGCTGTTGCGCACCACCACGTCGCCGCCCGTGATGGCCCCGAGGGCCAGGAAGGTGGTGATCTCGTGGAAGTCCTCGTCGAAGCGGAACTCGCCACCGCCCAGCGCCGCGCCGCCGTGCACCGTGAGGCGCGAGGTGCCGATGCCGTCGATGCGCACGCCCAGCATGGACATGAAGCGGCAGAACTCCTGCACGTGCGGCTCCGACGCGGCGTTGTTGAGCGTCGACACGCCGCTGGCCGAGGCCGCGCACAGCACGAAGTTCTCGGTGGTGGTGACCGAGGCGTAGTCGAGCCAGTGGTGGGTGGCGTGCAGCGGCCCGGCGCAGCGCACGAGCAGCGAGCCCTGCGCGCGCTCCACCGCGCCGCCGAAGCTGCGGAACACCTCCACGTGCGGATCGATCTCGCGCACGCCGAGCGTGCAGCCCTTCACGTTGTCTTCGAGCCGCGCCACGCCGAAGCGCGCCAGCAGCG
>NZ_BAAJYR010000726.1:0-1102 GCF_057546605.1 Acidovorax sp. KPB24-03
GCCCCGGGTGGTCCCGGGGGGCCGGGCGGGCCCGGTTTCGGCGGTGGCGGGCGGGCCATGGTCACGGTGGGCGAGGCCACGGCACGGCAGGCGTCGCTGCCGGTGGTCATCGACGCGCTAGGGACGGTCACGCCGGTCACCACGGTCACCCTGCGCCCGCAGGTGTCGGGCGTGCTCACCCAGGTGCTGTTCACCGAAGGGCAGATGGTCAAGAAGGGCCAGGTGCTGGCGCAGATCGACCCGCGCCCCTACGAGCAGGCCCTGATGCAGGCGCAGGGCACGCGCCAGCGCGATGAGGCGCAGCTCGACAATGCCCGCATCACCCTGGAGCGCTACCGCACGCTGCTGTCGCAGGACTCGATCGCGCGCCAGGATGTGGACACGCAGGCCGCGCTGGTCAAGCAGCTGCAGGGCACGGTGATGACCGACCTCGCCCAGGAGAAGACCGCGCGCCTGAACCTCGACTACACCCGCGTCACCTCGCCCGCCACGGGCCGCATCGGCCTGCGCACGGTGGACGCCGGCAACTACGTGAGTGCCGGCGAGGCCACGGGCATCGCCACCATCACGCAGATGACGCCGATCGATGTGCAGTTCTCGGTGCCCCAGGACCGCGTGACCGACGTGCAGGCGTCGCAGCAGGGCGCGCAGCCGCTGGCCGTGACGGCGTTCGACCGCACCCGCACCACCGAAGTGGGCAAGGGGCAGTTTTCCACGCTGGACAATCTGGTGGACACCACCACGGGCACGGTCAAGGCCAAGGCCCGGTTCGAGAACGCCAACGGTGCGCTGTTTCCCAACCAGTTCGTGAACGTGCAGCTCCTGCTGCGCGAGGTGCCGGCCGTGGTGGTGCCGGTGACGGCGGTGCGCACGGGCGCCAATGGCGACTTCGTCTATGTCATCAACGAAGACCGCACGGTGTCGCTGCGCAAGGTCAAGCGTGGCCAGGCGACGGTGGGGCTGATGGCCGTCACCGAGGGCCTGAAGGCCGGCGAGCGCGTGGTGACCGAAGGCGGCGACCGTTTGAAGGACGGTGCCACCGTGCAGCTGCAAGGCGCGCGCGGCCCGGCCTCCGCAGCCAGCGGCGCCGCCGGTGCCCAGC
>NZ_BAAJYR010000727.1:0-1099 GCF_057546605.1 Acidovorax sp. KPB24-03
CCCACGGCGCAGGCCGCGATCAGCGCCGCCACCGGCGCCACCCGGCCCTGCAGGCCCAGGTACGCCAGCCATGCGGCGGCCCAGGCCAGGAGGGCGGGCAGGGGCCAGGGCAGTCGGTGCATGGAGGGTGGGAATCCGGTGGGGAGGGAGCAGCGCCGAGTTTAGTGAGCCGCGCGCGGGGCATTCAACCGCAGGCCCCCATTCCGGTGGCATCCAGACGCGACCGGAAACGATAACCAATGGATATCAATCCATCATTTCATTTCAATTTACGGCCCGCAGGCCGCGCCCTAGGATGCCCCTCAATGCCCGGTCCATGGGCATGCATACAACAGGAGACAAACCATGTGGTGCCGCATCCCCCTGCCCGGCCTGGCCCTGGCCGCCGCCGTCCTCATCCCCCTGGGCGCCAGCGCCCAGGAATGGCCGACCCGGCCCGTCCGCATCCTGGTGGGCTCGGCCCCGGGCGGCGGCACCGACGCCATGGCCCGTGCCGTGGCCGACCGGCTGGGCCCGCTGCTCAAGCAGCCCACGGTGGTGGAAAACCGCCCGGGAGCCTCCAACACGCTGGCGGCCGATGCCACCGCCAAGTCCACCGATGGCCACACGATGGTGATGGGCGTGGTCACCGCGCACGCCATCGCCCCGCACCTCTTGAAGCTGGCCTACGACAGCAACCGCGACCTGGTGCCGGTGGCCTTCGTGGGCGCGGTGCCCAACGTGCTGGTGGTGACCAACGCCCTGCCCGCGCAGTCGGTCAAGGAGCTGGTGGCCCTGGCGAAGAAAGCGCCCGGCACCATCAACTTCGCCAGCAGCGGCGCGGGCAGCACGCAGCACATCGCGGCCGAGATGTTCAAGGACGCGGCCGGCATCGACCTGATGCACGTGCCGTACAAGGGCAGCGGCACCGCGCTGGTCGATCTGGTGGGCGGCCAGGTGCAGATGAGCTTCGACACCATGCCCTCGGTGCTGGGCCAGATCAAGTCCGCCAAGATGCGCGCCCTGGCCGTGACCACGCCGCAGCGCAACCCGCAGCTGCCGCAGGTGCCCACCATGGCCGAGCCGGCCTGCCGAGGTGGACATCAGCGCCTGGTACGGC
>NZ_BAAJYR010000728.1:0-1091 GCF_057546605.1 Acidovorax sp. KPB24-03
CGCGCGACCGCGACGTGCGCGCCATGTATGCGCTGTTCGACGACCACGCCGCGACGGTCACCTTCCACCGCGTGCCCTATGACCATGCCGCGGCCGCGGCCGCCGTGCGCGCCGCCGGCCTGCCTGCGTTCTTCGCCGACCGGCTGGAGTTGGGGCGTTGAGCGCGGCCATCGCGCGGCCCGCCCGGAGCGCTGCATGAAGCTGCTCGCGCCCGGCACCGAGGTGGACGGCTTCGTCGTGCACGAATGCCTGCACGCGGGCGGCATGGCGCACGTGTACCGCGTGGGCTATGCGAGCGCCGCGCGCGACGCGGGCTTTCCGCTGGCGATGAAGATCCCGCGCATGACGGCGGGCGATGGCGCCGAGACCATCGTCGGCTTCGAGGTGGAGCTGCAGATCCTGCCCACGCTGAGCGGCAGCCACGTGCCGCGCTTCGTCGCCGCGGGCGACCTGGCGCGGCTGCCCTACCTGGTGATGGAATACATCGAAGGCCACACGCTGCAGCACTGGCTGGACCTGCCGCAGCCGCCGGACGCCACCACCGTGGCCCGACTGGGCGCAGCCATGGCGCATGCCGCGCACAGCCTGCACCAGCAGAACGTGTGCCACCTCGACCTCAAGCCCGCCAACGTGCTGCTGCGCGCGGACGGCAGCGCGGTGCTGCTGGATTTCGGCCTCTCGTGCCACGCGCACTACCCCGACCTGCTGGCCGAGGAGATGCGCGAGGCCGTGGGCTCGCCCGCCTGGATCGCGCCCGAGCAGGTGGTGGGCGTGCGCGGCGACCTGCGCAGCGACCTCTTCGCCATCGGCGTGATGCTGTACGAACTGGCCACGGGCGAGCTGCCCTTCGGTGCCCCCACCACGCGCGGCGGCCTGCGCCAGCGGCTGTGGATGACGCCCGCGCCGCCGCGTCGCCACCGGCCGCAGGTGCCCGAGTGGCTGCAGGAGATCATCCTGCGCTGCCTGGAGCCCGAGGCCGCGCAGCGCTATCCGTCGGCCGCGCACCTGGCCTTCGACCTGACGCACCCCGAGCAGGTGCCGATCACCGAACGCGGCCGGCGCCTGCGCGGGCCGGGCGTGCGGGCGCACCT
>NZ_BAAJYR010000729.1:0-1088 GCF_057546605.1 Acidovorax sp. KPB24-03
TACGAGGGCACCGACCGCGAGATCGTCATCCAGGAATCGGTCTACTCGCGCCACGGCGCCAACCGCCTCTTGAAGTTCGCCTTCGACCTGGCCCAGAGCCGCGCCAAAAAGCACGTGACCCTTGCCACCAAGAGCAACGGCATCGCCATCAGCATGCCCTGGTGGGACGCTCGCGCCGACGACATCGCCAAGGCCTACCCCGAGGTCACGCTGGACAAGCAGCACATCGACATCCTCACCGCGCGCTTCGTGCTGCAGCCCGGGCGCTTCGACGTGGTGGCCGCCACCAACCTGTTCGGCGACATCCTCTCCGACCTGGGGCCGGCCACCACCGGCACCATCGGCCTGGCGCCTTCGGCCAACCTGAACCCCGAGCGCACCTTCCCCAGCCTGTTCGAGCCGGTGCACGGCTCGGCGCCGGACATCTACGGCCAAAACATCGCCAACCCCATCGCCATGATCTGGTCGGGCGCGCTGATGCTGGACTTCTTGACGCAAGGCCAGGGCGCGGGACGGCAGGCGCACGATGCCATCGTGGCGGCGATCGAGGAGGTCATCAAGACCGGGCCGAAGACACCCGACTTAGGGGGCACGGCCAACACCACGCAGGTGGGCGAAGCCATCGCCGCGTGCATCGCCAGGCGCTAGCCCATCGGCCCCGTCATTCCTTTTGCTATTAAATTTGTAGCACGATGCCCTAGTGTTATTTGCACTGGAGCCCGATTTCATTCAAATCCCATTCTGTCCTTGCCATGCCCCTGACCCTCTACCGCCCCGACCTGATCCGCAGCGCCAACTTCATCGCAGGGCACTGGCACCCCGGCCCCGGCGCGCTGCTGCCCGTGACCGACCCCGCCACCGGCACCGTGATCACCGAGGTGCCCGACTCCGGCGCCCCCGAGGCCCGGGCCGCGCTGGAAGCCGCCCATTCCGCTTTTCCTTCCTGGCGCCAAGTGCCGGCCAAGCAGCGCGCGGCCATCATCAAGCGCTGGAACGATCTGGTGCTGGCCCACCAGGACGACCGTGGGCGCCCTGATCTCCCTGGAGCAGGGCAAGCCCCTGGCCGAGGGCAAGGGCGAGGTGGCCTA
>NZ_BAAJYR010000730.1:0-1087 GCF_057546605.1 Acidovorax sp. KPB24-03
ACTGGCGCTGCGCGGCGAGGCCCCCCGCCGACGCCGTGTTCGACCCCGTGCACGCGGCACGCGCCATCGACAACCTGCTGGACAACGCCGTGCGCCATGCGCCGGCCGGCGGCGAGGCCGTGCTGTCGGCGCAGGTGGATGCGGCGCGCACCGTGTGCACGCTGACGGTGGAGGACGACGGCCCCGGCGTGCCCGAAGACCTGCGGGCACAACTGTTCGAGCCCTTCGCCACCGGCCGCGCCGACGGCAACGGCCTGGGCCTGGCCCTGGCGCGCGAAGTGGCGCTGGCCCATGGCGGCGACCTGCACTATGCGCCCCGCGAGGGCGGCGGCGCCCGTTTCATCCTGGAGCTGCCATGGCGCGCCTCTTAGTCGTCGATGACGACGCGGCCTTCCGCGAATCGCTGGTCGAAACCCTGCAGAGCCTGGGCCATGAAGTGCACGGCGCCAGTGGCGGGGCCGAGGCACTGCGCCGGGTGGAGAGCCACCGCTACAGCGCCATCTTCCTGGACCAGCGCATGCCCGGCATGGACGGGCTGCAAACGCTGCAGGGGCTGGCCGCGCGCATGGCCCGGCTGCCGCCCGTGCTGGTGCTCACCGCCTACGCCAGCGGCTCGGGCACCATCGAGGCCATGCGCCTGGGGGCGTTCGACCACCTGACCAAGCCCGTGAGCCGCGCGGCCGTGGTGGAGGTGCTGGAGCGCGCCCTGCGCTCCGAGGCCGACGCCGGTGCCACGGCCGCCGCACCCGCGCCGCCGCCCGATGCACAGGAGGACGGCGAGCTCATCGGCATCAGCGAAGCCATGCGCGAGGTGCACAAGCGCATCGGCATGGCCGCCGCGAGCGATGCCCCGGTGCTGATCGAGGGCGAGACCGGCACCGGCAAGGAGCTGGTGGCGCGTGCCCTGCACCGGCATTCCACGCGCGCGGCGGGCCCGTTCGTGGCGGTGAACTGCGCGGCGATTCCGAAGGAGTTGCTGGAAAGCGAGCTGTTCGGCCATGTGAAAGGAGCCTTCACCGGCGCGGCCACCGAGCGGCCCGGGTGCTTTCGCGCAGCCGATGGCGGGGTGCTGCTGCTCGACGAGATC
>NZ_BAAJYR010000731.1:0-1087 GCF_057546605.1 Acidovorax sp. KPB24-03
GGGTCGGGCAGCGGCTCGGGGCCGGGCGAGATGCGGGGGGGCATGGCGGCATCCGCCGCAGCACGGGGCGCGGACAGGGCGTTGCCGATGGCCTCGGCCGTGGTGGCCAGCGGCGCCTGCAACCGCTCGGGCTCCAGGTGGCCGCGGCGCAGCAGCAGCATGGTCTTCACGGCCGTGAGCTGGGCGAGCAACTGGTAGCAGTGCACCTGCAGCCGTTCCAGGGGTTCGAGCGGCGGGCGCACGGCGCGCGGCTCCGACAGCGACCGCTGCGTGGCCTGCACCAGGGCCGAGAGACTGTCGTAGGCCTCGCGCCGCGCCAGCCGCCAGGCCAGCTCGGGCGCGTTGTCCACGGCCTGCAATTGCCCCAGGGCCAGCGCCTCGCGCGCATGCAGCGCCTGAGCGGCCAGGGTGCGCGACACGAGGGCGGGGATCTGCGTGCGCTCCCACGAGGGCAGCACATAGGAAAACGCCCAGGCCACGCCGGTGCCGATCAGGGTATCGGCCAGCCGCTCGAACAGCGCGAAGGCCGTGCTGCTGCCCGCATGCAGCATGTGCGACTGCACCAGCCCGAGCACGGTGGCCGCCACCGCGGTGATGAGGTAGCGCCGCACGGCAAAGCCATGGGCCACGGCCTGCGCCAGCGTGAGGCACACGATCAGGCCCAGCGCGGTGGGGTGCATGGACAGCAGCCCCAGTGCCAGCACGCAGCCCAGCAGCGTGCCAGCCACACGGCTGTTGCGCCGCTCCAGGGTCTGCGCCAGGCTGCCGCGCAGCACCACCACGATGGTCAGCAAAATCCAGTAGGCGTGCGTGCCCCAGGGCAGTGCCTGCGCCACCGCGTAGCCCACGCCCATGGCCAGCGCCGCGCGGATGGCATGGCGCAGCGGCGGCGCATCCCAGCGCCACAGGCCGTTGAACGGATGCCACGACCACGCGGTGGGGCTCACGAACATCTGCCAGTTCGCGCGCACCACGGCCAGGTTGGGCTCGGCCTCGCCGCGGGCCAGGGCGATCATGCGCAGCGCCTCGTCGTTGATGTGGCCGATGCGGTCCGCCAGCCCGCGCGCCAGGAGGCGGGGGCGACGGG
>NZ_BAAJYR010000732.1:0-1070 GCF_057546605.1 Acidovorax sp. KPB24-03
CACGTGCCCGGCCTGCGCGGCGCGAGCGTGGAGTTCGACGTGTCGCAGGCGGGCGGCAAGGCCACGCTGGCCCTGGCGGACGGCGCCCTGGTGCTGCCCCACGTGTTCGAGGAAGGCACGGTGCCGGTGGACCAGCTGTCGGCGAACGTGCGCTGGCAGATCGAGGGCGAGCGCATCGCGGTGCAGGCCAGCGACCTGCAGTTTTCCAACGCCGATGCGCAGGGCGAGGCCCGGCTGAACTGGCACACCGGCGATGCCGAGCGTGGCGGTGCCCGGCCGCGGTTTCCCGGCGTGCTGGACCTGTCCGGCAGCCTGAGCCGCGCGGACGGCACCCGCGTGCACCGCTACCTGCCGCTGTCCATCCCGCAGGAGACGCGCCACTACGTGCGCGACGCGGTCACCACGGGCACGGCCAGCAACGTGCAGTTCCGCGTCAAGGGCGACCTGCACGACATTCCCTTCAACACGCCCGGGCAGGGCGACTTCCACATCGCCGCGCGCGTGAAGGACGTGACTTATGCCTATGTGCCGCCGCGCCTGCAGCATGCCAACGAGGCGCCCTGGCCCGCCCTCACCGAACTCACCGGCGACCTGATCTTCGACCGCTCCACCATGGCCGTGAAGGGCGCCAGCGGCAGCTTCGCCGGCACGCCGAAGCTGCGCGTGAACAAGGTGGAGGCGCGCATTCCGGACCTGGCCCACACGGTGGTCGCGGTGAACGCCGATGCGCGGGGCCCGCTGGCAGACATGCTGTCGTTCGTCACCACCTCGCCGCTGGCGCGCCTGACCGGCAATGCGCTGGACAAGACCACCGCCAACGGCACGGCCGACCTGCAGCTGGCCCTGTCGCTGCCCGTCAGCCACATCGACCAGTCCAAGTTGCAGGGCAGCGTGACCCTGGCGGGCAACGACGTGCGCATCGCACCGGAGGCCCCGCCCATCGGCCGCGCGCGCGGCACCGTGCAGTTCACCGACACCGGCTTCACCCTGGCGGGCGTGCAGGGCCGCGCGCTGGGGGGGCGACCTGCGGCTGGAGGGCGGCATGCGGTCCCTGCCCGCGGGGGGCGTTG
>NZ_BAAJYR010000733.1:0-1068 GCF_057546605.1 Acidovorax sp. KPB24-03
CCAGGGTGGTGCCCGGCAGGGGCCAGTCGGCGGCACGGCGCCAGGCCCCGCCGTGGTCGAGCCGGCCTTCGGGCGTGCGCCGCCCCGATCCCCCGCCCATGCGGAAGTAGCGCACGGCACCGGCCTGTCCCTCGGGCAGGGGCTGCCCGCGCAGCCAGTGGTTGAACCAGGCGAGCCGCATCTGCACATAGTCGGGTGCCAGCGTGCCGTCGAGCACCGCATCGGGCCCGAAGTCCACGTCGCCCGCATACGGCACGCTGCGCTCGCCGTGGGTCCAGGGGCCCAGCACCATGCGCACGTCGCCGTGCTTGCGCTGCGAAAGGCCGAGATAGTTGTCGGTGGTGGTCTGGGCGTACGGGTCCCACCAGCCGCACATCAGCAGCACGGCCACGCCCTCGAACGCGGCGTAGTGCCCTGCCGCATACAGCTCGGGCTGGCGCCAGTGGTCGTCGAAGCGGCCGCGCTCCCATTGCCCGAAAAGATAGTCCTCGTACTCGGGCGCCCACTGCAGGGGCGAGTCGCCCCGCCTCCAGGGAAGGCGCAGGAACCATTCGCCGATGTCGGCCTGCTCCAGCGCCTGGCGTGCCGCTTCCCCGATGCGGTTGCTGCCGCTGAGGGCATTGCGCAGCGCCCAGACCGCCTGCTTCATCTCGAACGCGCCCCCATGGCGGATGCCGCCGCGGTAGGCGTTGGCGAAGCCGCCGCATTCGAGGAACATCGCCTTGAGCCCCGCGGGCCGCTGGCTGGCCAGCGCGGTCTGGGTGTGGGCGGCATACGACAGCCCGTAGGTGCCCACCGCGCCGTTGCACCAGGGCTGCGCCGTGATCCACGCCATGGTGTCGGCGCCGTCGTGGGCCTCGCCCAGGTATTTGGTGAACTGCCCTTCGGAGCCGAAGCGGCCGCGGCAGTCCTGCACCACCACCGCGTAGCCCTCCCGTGCGAACCGCTCGGCCACTTCGCCGCGCCGCATCGGCCGGGGGTCGGCCGCCGTGCGCTCGCGCCGGGTTTCGGCATCCTTGCCGTAGGGCGTGCGCTCCAGCAACACCGGCAGCGGGCCGGCGCCGGGGG
>NZ_BAAJYR010000734.1:0-1062 GCF_057546605.1 Acidovorax sp. KPB24-03
CCACGCATCGCCCGCCTGCTGCAGCCGCAGCTTGCAGCGCGTCGAAAAAGGCAACAGCAGCGCGCCCAGCAGCGTGATCACGCGGTGGCGCAGGCACCAGGCCGAGGCGCGCATGTAGGTGCCCAGCCAGCGCGGCTCCTTCTCCTGCGCCACCATGGGTTTCATGAGGTAGGCCGCCATCATGGGCGTGAGCAGCCGCGCCACCACCAGCGAGGCGAACACCGCCAGCGCCGCCGTCCAGCCGAACTGCTTGAAAAAGCGCCCGGCGATGCCGCTCATGAACGCGGTGGGCAGGAACACCGCGATCAGCGTGAAGGTGGTGGCGATCACCGCCAGGCCGATCTCGTCGGCCGCCTCCATCGCCGCCTGGTAGGGCGACTTGCCCATGCGCAGGTGGCGCACGATGTTCTCCACCTCCACGATGGCGTCGTCCACCAGGATGCCCACCACCAGCGACAGCGCCAGCAGCGTGATGATGTTGATGGAAAAGCCCAGCAGGTGCATGCCGATGAAGGCCGGGATGACCGACAGCGGCAGCGCCACGGCCGAGACGATGGTCGCGCGCCAGTCGCGCAGGAAGAGCCACACCACGACCACGGCCAGGATGGCGCCTTCGTACAGCAGGCGCATGGAGCTGTCGTACTCGTCGCTGGCGATGTCCACGAAATCGACCGTGCGCGTGAGGTGCAGGTCGGGCCGCTCGGCCTGGAGCTTGTCCAGCGCCCGCTGCACGCCCGCGCCCACCTCGACCTCGCTGGCGCCGCGGCTGCGCGAGACCTCGAAGCCGATCACCGGCTTGCCGTCCAGCAGCGCGGCGGTGCGCTGCTCGGCCACGGTGTCGCTGATGGTGGCCACCTGGTCGAGCCGGATGTGGCGGCCGTCGGTGAGCGGGATGTCCATGGCGCCGATCTCCTGCGCCGTCTGCACGGTGGCGATGGTGCGCACGGGCTGCTCCGCGCCGCCGAGGTCAGCGCGGCCGCCCGCGCTCTCGATCTGCACCTGGCGCAGCTGGCGCGACACGTCGGCCGCCGTGGCCCGCAGGGCCTGCAGGCGCAGCGGGTC
>NZ_BAAJYR010000735.1:0-1058 GCF_057546605.1 Acidovorax sp. KPB24-03
CGGGCACGTCGGCTTCGCCCAGGGGCGCCTGCCGGGCCACGTGCGCGCCATGCCGGCCGAGGTGGCCGGTTGGCTGGCGGCCCACGGGGCACCGGACTACGCGGCCGGCGAAACCCCCTCGATACCATCGCGCCATGGATGACATCGTCAAACAGGCCATCGCCAAGTGGCCCAACGTTCCCGACTGCTACGGCTGGCTGGGGCTCGACGCGCGGGGCCGCTGGTACATGCGCGACGACGCCACCCAGGGCCAGGGGCCGTTCCCGCAGGCCAAAGGCTCGCTGCTGGCGCACGGCAAGCTCATCGACTTCATCCAGCGCAACTACGAGGCCGACGCCCAGGGGCGCTGGTTCTTCCAGAATGGCCCGCAGCGCGTGTACGTGGAGCTGGAGATCACCCCGGTGGTCTGGCGCATCGAGCCGGATTTCACCCTCGTCGCCCACACCGGCCGCGCCTCCACCGCCCGCGAATGCCTGCTGGACGAGGCCGGTCGCCTGTACCTGTTCGACGGCACCGTGCTGGGGCTGGCGCACACGCTGGATATGGAAACCGCCGCGCAGGCGGTCGAGGCCGGGCAGTGGGACCCGCAGCCGGTGCAGGCGGCCGATCTGCCGGTGCGCTATGGCTACGTGCTGCAGCCCTCGGTGTTCCGGGTCTGAGCCGTTGCCGGGCCCCGGCACCGGGGCGATATCCCGGCGGCGAGGGCCTTGTCACCCTGTCCGAAACGAAAAAAGCCGGTCGATGACCGGCTTTTTGCTGGGGGGAGGGTGCCTCGTCTTACTTGGCCGCGTTGGCCATGAACTCGACCGCCGCATGGATGTCCGCGTCCGACGCCTGCGTGCCGCCGCGGGGCGGCATGGCGCCCTTGCCGGCGATGGCGATGCGGGTCATGCCGTCGATGCCGTCCTTCAGGCGCTCGGCCCAGGCGGCCTTGTCGCCGAACTTGGGCGCACCGGCGATGCCGGCGGCATGGCAGACCTGGCATGCCTGCTTGTACAGGGCCTCGCCAGCGCCGGCGGCGGCCGTCGTCGTGGGGGCGGCGGGTGCCGCGGCCGGAG
>NZ_BAAJYR010000736.1:0-1058 GCF_057546605.1 Acidovorax sp. KPB24-03
GGGCGTGCACCGGCCGCTGGCCTGCGCCCCGCCCTGCACTGCCTGCAGCGCCATGGCGGTGGCGACCTCGGGGTGGGCGCGGCTGGCCAGCACGTTGCGCTGGCGCAGGGACAGGCGCTGCCCGTATTCGAGCAGCATCAGCTCTTCCGCCGCGTTCACGCAGGCATGGCTGTCGGAGCCCACGCCCCAGCGGCCGCCGTCCGCCAGCCAGCGCGGCAAGTTGAACAGACCATCGCCCAAGTTGGCCTCGGTGGTGGGGCACAGGCCGGCCACCGCGCCGGTGCGGGCGGCGCGCGCGTATTCGTCGGGCGTCATGTGGGTGGCATGCACCAGGCACCAGCGCGCATCGACCGGCGCATGCTCCAGCAGCCATTGCACCGGGCGCTGGCCGCTCCAGGCGATGCAGTCGTCCACCTCCTGCGTCTGTTCGGCGATGTGGATGTGCACCGGCGCCGCCGGGCTCAGGGCGGTGAGGCCTTCGACCGCAATGCGCAGGCTGTCGGGCGGCACGGCGCGCAGCGAATGCGGGGCCAGGCCCAGGATGCCGCCCTGCGCGGCCACCACGGGCGCCAGGCGCTCCAGCAGCGCAAGCATGCTGTCGGTGCTGCGGATGAAGCGGCGCTGGTCCTCGCGCGGGGCGCGGCCGCCGAAGCCGCTGGCCTGGTAGAGCACCGGCAGCAAGGTGATGCCGATGCCCGCGGCCTGGGCGGCGCGCAGCAGCGCGAGCGACATGGCGGCATCGTCGGCATAGGGCTGGCCTGCCGCGTCGTGGTGCACGTAATGAAACTCGCACACCGCGGTGTAGCCCGCCTCCAGCATCTCGACATAGAGCCAGGTGGCGATCGCCTCCAGGTGCTCGGGCGTGGTGCGCGCGGCAAAGCGGTACATGAGGTTGCGCCAGCTCCAGAAGCTGTCCTGCCCGCCGTCGGGCTGGGGCGCGCGGTATTCGGTCAACCCGGCGAAGGCACGCTGAAAGGCGTGCGAATGCAGGTTGGGCATGCCGGGAAGGACCGGGCCCGGCGCACGCGGCGCGGTGCCGGCGGCGCTGCCCGGCGCCA
>NZ_BAAJYR010000737.1:0-1056 GCF_057546605.1 Acidovorax sp. KPB24-03
CCCGGCGCGTGCCTGCCGCTGCGCCCCTGGCGGGCGAGGGCGGCACCTCGCGCCTGAACAAGCGCATGGCCGAGCTGGGCCTGTGCTCGCGCCGCGAGGCCGACGACTGGATCGCGCAGGGTTGGGTCAAGGTCAACGGCGAAGTCGCACCGATGGGGCTGCAGGTGCTGCCCACCGACCGCATCGAGGTCGAGCGCGTGGCGCAGGGCTTTCAGGAGCAGAAGGTCACCATCCTGATGCACAAGCCCATGGGCTACGTGAGCGGCCAGGCCGAGGACGGGCACACGCCCGCCGTCGCCCTCATCAACCCGCGCACGCACTGGCGCGAGGACCCGAGCCGCATGCGCTTTTCGCCGCCGCAGCTGCGGGGCCTGGCACCCTGCGGGCGGCTGGACATCGACTCGGTCGGCCTGCTCGTGCTCACGCAGGACGGCCGCGTGGCGCGCCAGCTCATCGGCGAGGACTCCGACGTCGAGAAGGAATACCTCGTGCGCGTGCAGTACGGCGATGTGGCGCTGAACGTGCAGGACGCCTTTCCCGCCGACCAGCTGGCCCGCCTGTGCCATGGCCTGACCCTGGATGGCCAGCCGCTCAGGCCCGCCCGCGTGGACTGGCAGAACCCCGAGCAGCTGCGCTTCGTGCTCAAGGAAGGCAAGAAGCGCCAGATCCGCCGCATGTGCGAACTGGTGGGCCTGAAGGTGGTGGGCTTGAAGCGCATCCGCATCGGCCGCATCACCCTGGGCAACCTGCCCGTCGGGCAGTGGCGCTACCTGGGGGCGCACGAGAAGTTCTGACGCCGGGTGCGCGTGGGGCATGGCGCCGCCGCGGGCACCCATGGCAGGATTCTTGGGTGCTTTTGCCTCTATGCCCTAGTGAATCATGTCTTGATTGCTATTAAATAAATAGCAACCTCCTTGGGCAGGTTCCATCGGGGCACGGGCGCTCAGGGCAGGGCGCCCCCGGCGGTGCCGATCACGCCGACGCCCGCCTGACGCCGCACCGAGCGGGCCGTCTCGGCGGCGGATTCCGGCGCGATCAGCCAGGCCCGCCACGCTC
>NZ_BAAJYR010000738.1:0-1056 GCF_057546605.1 Acidovorax sp. KPB24-03
CCGCCGGCGTGCCCGGCGACAGCCGGCGCCGCGGTGCCGCCCATGCTCACGCCCTTCGCGCTGCGCGGTCTCACGCTCGATAGCCGCATCGTCGTCTCGCCCATGGCCACCTACAGCGCGGTCGAGGGCGTGCCGCAGGACTTCCACCTGGTGCACCTGGGCGCCCGCGCCCTCGGCGGCGCGGCGCTGGTGATGGTGGAGATGACCGCCCCCACGCCCGACGGCCGCATCACCCCCGCCTGCACCGGGCTGTGGAACGATGCGCAGCAGGCCGCCTTCACGCGCATCGTGGATTTCGTGCACGGCAGCAGCCGCGCCAAGATCGGCCTGCAGCTGGGCCACAGCGGCCCCAAGGGCTCTACGCGCGTGGGCTGGGAGGGCACGGACGAGCCCCTGCCCGAGGGCGATCCGCACGGCAACTGGCCGCTGCGCGCCGCCAGCGCCCTGCCCTACGGCCCGCAGAATCAGACGCCCGCCGCGCTGACGCGCGCCGACATGGACGCGCTCACCGCCGCCTTCGTGGCCAGCGCCCGGCGTGCGGCCGCCTGCGGCTTCGACTGGCTGGAGCTGCACTGCGCGCACGGCTACCTGCTGGCCAGCTTCATCAGCCCGCTCACCAACCAGCGCACCGACGAATACGGCGGCCGCCTGGAAAACCGCTGCCGCTACCCGCTCGAGGTGTTCGCGGCGGTGCGCGCCGTGTGGCCCGCCGAGCGCCCGATGAGCGTGCGCATCTCGGCCCACGACTGGGCACCCGGCGGCACCACGCCGGACGACGCCGTGGCGATGGCGCGGTGGTTCAAGGCCGCGGGCTGCGACCTGATCGACGTCTCCTCCGGCCAGACCACGCGCGCCGCCCGGCCGGTGTACGGGCGCATGTACCAGACGCCGTTCGCCGACCGCATCCGCAACGAGGTGGAGATCGCCACCATGGCCGTGGGCGCCATCAGCGAGGCCGACCATGCCAACAGCATCATCGCCGCCGGCCGCGCCGACCTGTGCGCCCTCGCCCGCCCGCACCTGGCCGACCCGGCCTGGACGCTGCACGCCGCCGCG
>NZ_BAAJYR010000739.1:0-1054 GCF_057546605.1 Acidovorax sp. KPB24-03
CGCCGCTGGACCTGCTCACCACGGCGGACGATGCCCTCAAGGCCCGGGTGCGGGCGCTGCCGCTGTTCGCGCGCTGGTCCCGCTGGCTGCGGGTGGCCACGGGGTTCGTGGGCACCACGGTGACCGAATACGCGCCGCTGCCCGCGGATGGCACCGCGCCCGAGGCCCTGGCGCAGGCCGTGCGCGCGGGGCCGGGGCGGCGCTTCGCGCTGGCCATCATCAAGGACCTGCCGCAACAGTCGCCCCTGCTGTCCGAAGCCGACAACGCCTACGCGGCCGCCCTGGCGCACGCCTGCGAGCGCCAGGGCTTCGTGCTGGTCGAAGGGCAGGCGCTGGCCTATGTGCCCATCGACTTCGCGAGCATCGCCGACTACCTGGGCCGCCTGTCCGCCAGCCGGCGCCAGAACCTGCGCCGCAAGCTGCGCAGCCGCGCGGGGCTGGCGGTGCGCCACATCGCCACGGGCGAGGCCTTTGCCGATGACGCCGTGGTGGATGCCTACTACGCGCTGTACGAGGCCGTGTACGCGCAGAGCGAGGTGCACTTCGACCGGCTCACGCGCGGTTTCTTCGCCGCCGTGCTGCGCGATGCGTCCAGCGGCGGCATCGCCTTCGAATACCGCCACGCCGCCACGGGCGAGCTGCTGGGCTGGAACCTGTGCTACGTGCATGGCGGCCGCCTGGTGGACAAGTACATCGGGCTGGCCTACCCGGCCGCGCGCGAGGCCAACCTGTACTTCGTGAGCTGGATGGAAAACCTCGAATACGCGCTGGCGCACGGCCTCACGCACTATGTCGCCGGCTGGACGGACCCGGAGGTCAAGCGCAGCCTGGGCGCGCGCTTCACCTTCACGCGCCACGCGGTGTACGTGCGCCAGCCCGTGCTGCGCGCCCTGGCGCGGCGGTTCGCCGGGCGCTTCGAGAGCGACCGGCAGTGGCGCGACCGCGCGGAGGCCGCATGAGACCGGCCGACTGGCCACCGGTCGTGCTCGACCTCGACGGCGCCGTCGGGGGCGCTGCCGGACGAGCGGCGCATCGATCTGGCGCAGGACTGGCA
>NZ_BAAJYR010000740.1:0-1049 GCF_057546605.1 Acidovorax sp. KPB24-03
GGTGGGTGCCTGGTGGGTGCTCGGGGGAAGCCGCTCCGCGATGAATGGGGCCGAGCAGGGTTGGGCAAGTCTTCCACCATGGGTCCCCGTGCCCCGCCGCCCACCGTACCGATGTCGATGCGAAGCGCCGCGCAGCCTGGCTGCCGCCCTCAACTGTTGAGTTGCGCCCAGAGCTTGTCCAACCGCTTCACGCTCACCGGCTGCGGGGTTCGCAGCTCCTGGGCGAAAAAGCTCACCCGCAATTCTTCCAGCAGCCAACGCAGTTCCTGCATGCGCGCATCCACCGCGCCCTTGCGTTCGGCTACCAGGCGCCAGTAGCGCTGCTCCTGCGGGCGCAGTTCGGCCAGCTTGGTGGCGTCGCGCGCCGGATCGGCGCGGTATTTGTCCAGCCGCAGCGTGATCGCCTTGAGGTAGCGGGCAAAGTGCGCCAGTTGCGCCCACGGTGCCGCGGCCAGGAACGCCTTGGGCATGAGGCGCTGCAACTGCTGCTGCGCGTCCTGCACGGCTTCGGGTGCGTTCTTGGTGTCCTTGATCTTGCGCGCCGCGGCGGCGTACTCCAGCAAGATCGTGCCGGCGAGCCGCGCGACCTCGTTGGCGATCAGGGTGAGCCGGCCGCGTCCCTCGTCCACCCGGCGCTTGAACGCGGCCTCATCGGTGGGCAACGGGTCGAGCAGGAAGGCCCGGTCCAGCGCCACGTCGATGATCTGGCTGCGCAGTTCTTCCTGCGTGCCCAGCGGCATGTAGGCCACGGCCATCTTCTGCAGGTCGGGAATGTTCTTTTCCAGGTACTTGAGCGCGTCCTTGATCTGCAGCGCGAACAGGCGGCGCAGGCCAGCACGGTGCCGGGCGGCGGCCAGTTCGGGCTCGTCGAACACCTCGATGGTGACGGCATCGCCACCGTCGATGAGCGCGGGAAAGCCGATCAGCGTCTGGCCGCCCTTGCGGATCTCCATCAGCTCGGGCAGCTCGCCAAAGGTCCATGCGGTGTGGCGCTGGCCGGCGGGCGCCTGCCGGGCCGCAGCGGCCGGGCGCCGTCACCGCCGCAGGGG
>NZ_BAAJYR010000741.1:0-1047 GCF_057546605.1 Acidovorax sp. KPB24-03
GGCCGGTGGGTGGGCATCCTCCACCCCGGCCTGGCGCGGGCCGCGCCACATGCGGTCCGCGCGGGGCGCCGCGCTCTCCACAATCCCGAGGACATTCATGAAGAAGCTTTTGATGGCGGCCGGCCTGGCCCTGGGCCTTTCGGCCTGCTCCAGCGTGACCGCGCCGACCGACGCCGCGCCCCTGGCGGGCACGCTCAAGAAACCCGATCTGGACCGCCTGGTGGTCGCCGAGACGGGTGCGCCCAGCGGCGATTTCAGCGCGTTCCTCGAACGCGCGGTGCGCACCTACCCTGCGCTGGCGCCCAGCGTGAAGGCGTATGGGTCCAAGGCCACGCTGGCGGGCGACGACCTGGTGAACATCAGCCGCCTGCTGGGCCTGTACAACCGGCTGCACCACCACACGGCGGTGATCGACACGACCGCGAAGATGGTGGCCATTCCCACGGTGCGCTCGGACAAGGTGCCGCCGCACGAGGACCGGGCCATCATCGCCTTCGGCACGCTGGTCGAAGGCATGGCCAAGGACTTCGGCCTGCAGTACCGCAACGTGGACAACCGCATCTTCGAAGTGAAGCTGCCCGGCACGGGCACCGAAGAATTCGGCATCCTCACGCACGCCGACGTGGTGCCCGTGGTGGCCGACGAATGGGTGCTGGACGACGGCACCCGGCTGGACCCGTTCAAGCTCACGCGGGTGGGCGGCAACCTGTACGGGCGCGGCTCCATCGACGACAAGGGCTCCATCGCCGCCGTGCTGTACGCGATGAAGGCGGTCAAGGACAGCGGCCTGCCGATGGCCCGCACGATCCGCCTCATGGTCGAGACGACCGAAGAGACGGGCGGCGACGCGATGAAGTACTACCGCGCCAAGACCCAGCTGCCCGAGTACAACATCGTGCTGGACAGCAAGTACCCCGCCGTGGTGGCCGAAAAGGGCTCGGGCGCGCTGCGCGCCTCGTTCGCCCTGGCACCTGCCGCCGCCGTGCCGGCCGGTGCGGTCACCATCGCCGCGATGGCGGGCGCCGCCTCGGCCAACGCCGTGCCGCA
>NZ_BAAJYR010000742.1:0-1043 GCF_057546605.1 Acidovorax sp. KPB24-03
CGCGGGGACCGGGGGGAACGGAGCCGCCTCGGGGTCGGCGGAGCGGGTGCGCAGTGCCTGGGGCCGCTGCACCCGCCGCACGGGCGCCACCTGCGCCAATTGCTCCGGCCCGCCGCGGTACATCTGGCCCGAAGGCCCGAACACATAGAACATCGCCATCTCCTGCCATGCCGCTGCACCGGCGTGCACACCGCCGTGCACGCCGCGATCGGCGGTCCATGGTATCGGCAGATGCTGGGGCCGCGGAAAGCCGGGGCATGGCGGGGGAGGGCGGCGGGCTTCGATGGCTTCACGTGGCGGGTGTGCGGCGAGTGCGTGGCGGGCGCCTGGTGCGCTGCATACACTCGACGGTTTCGTGTGCCGCAAGCCCGTTGCCCGTCGTTCTTCGTGCGGGGCCGTGCGAGCACGGTCTTTCTTTTCGATTCGCCAAAGGCCCCCTCATGATCGATCGCTCCGCCATCTCCACTGCACACCAGCGCCTGGCCGCACAGGCCGGCTTTCTTCGTACCACCCCGCTGCTGCAGTTGAGCGGCAGCGCGCTGGGCGTGGACTGCGCGCAGGTGTGGCTCAAGCTGGAGCATCTGCAGGTGGGCGGCAGCTTCAAGGCCCGGGGCATGCTGTACCGCATGCTGGCCAATCCCGTGCCCGAGAGCGGCGTGATCATCGCCTCGGGCGGCAACGCGGGCATTGCCACGGCGGCCGCGGCGCGCGCGCTGGGCGTGCGCTGCGAGGTGTTCGTGCCCGAGATCTCGCCGGAGGCCAAGCGCGCCCGTCTGCGGGCCCTGGGCGCCGAAGTGGTGGTGACCGGCGCTGCGTATTCCGAAGCGCTGCAGGCCTGCCTGGCGCGCCAGCAGGCCACCGGCGCGCTGCTCAACCATGCGTACGACCAGCCCGAAGTCGTGGCCGGTGCCGGCACGCTGGCGCTGGAGATGGAAAGCCAGGCGGGCGACCGGTTGCCCGACAGCGTGCTGGTGAGCGTGGGCGGCGGCGGGCTGATCGCCGGCGTGGCCGCGTGGTGCGACAGCCGCGCGCACGTGGTGGCG
>NZ_BAAJYR010000743.1:0-1042 GCF_057546605.1 Acidovorax sp. KPB24-03
CGCGGCGGCGGTTCAGCGCCGGGTCGCCGGGCCCTGCCCGGCCTGGGCGCGCAGGGGCTCCAGCAGGGCCGACAGGCCGTTGTGGTCGATCTCGTGCATGAGGGCCAGCAGCCGGCCCAGATCGCCGCGCGGAAAGCCTTCGCGGGCAAACCAGTTCAGGTAGTTGCCCGGCAGGTCCGCAATGGCATGGCCCTTGTACTTGCCGTAGGGCATCTGGACGGTCAGCAGGCGCTGCAGTTGTTCCGGGTCCATGGCGGCGCCTCTCAGCCCCCGGCCCGCTTGACGGTGTGGCCCCGTTGCCGCAGCACGTCCATCACGCGCTCGACATGGTCGCCCTGCACCTCGATCACGCCGTCCTTCACGGTCCCGCCGCTGCCGCACGCGGCCTTGAGCTGCTTGCCCAGCAGCGCCAGCGCAGCCTCGTCGAGCGCCACGCCCTTCACCACCGTGACCGCCTTGCCGCCCCGCCCCTTGGTCTCGCGAGAGACCCGCACGGTGCCATCGCCCACCGGCACCGCGCGGGCCGCCTGGCAGGCGCACTGCGCCACGGGCTGGCGGCAGCCGGGGCACATGCGGCCCGATTCGGTCGAATAGACGAGGCCGCCCAGGTCGCTCAGGCGCATGGCGGCACCCCCTGGGCTTTGAAGAAAACGGCGGCAGTGGCAATCAGGCGCATGGCGAGGGACCCGGGGCGCGGGCGAAGGACGGCGGGCAAAAAGTGAAGGCAGGAAATGAGGCAGGAAAGGCCTCGAAGACCGCGAATTATCCGCATCCCGCCCCAGGGCGGCACAATCGCGGGTTCCCTCCTTCGCGCCCCGGTGCGCGCCTGCCATGCCTTTTGCTTCCCTCGGCCTCTCGCCCGCCCTTGTCCACGCCGCCGATGCGATGGGCTTCACCACGCCCACGGCGGTCCAGGCCGAGGCCATTCCGGCCGTGCTGCGCGGCGCCGACGTGCGGGCCTGCGCGCAGACCGGTTCGGGCAAGACCGCCGCCTTCGCCTTGCCGCTGCTGCAGCAGTGCCTGCCGCACACGCTGGCCCAGG
>NZ_BAAJYR010000744.1:0-1041 GCF_057546605.1 Acidovorax sp. KPB24-03
CAGGCTGTGCTCGCCCCGCAGTCGCGCCAGGCGCCAGTGCAGCGGCGCATGGAAGCCGATGGCCTGCTCGAGCGCCCTGCGCCCCCCCGGAAATGAGGTGGTAGCCGGGGTCGTCGGCGCCGTCGCCGCGCTCCGCACTCGGGACCCTGGCGGCGGCCTTCGCGGCGGCCAGCGCGTGCTCGGCGATATCCAGTTCCGAATGGCGGGACCGGCGGGCCAACTGCTCGATGGCGTCGCGGTAGAGGTTGCGCGTGGGAAAGTCCATCGCGGCGAAGTGGCTGCCTTCGCGCAGCCGCTCGTCCACCAGGCTCACGCTTTCGAACAGGTCGGCCCAGTCGATGTCGGACATGAGGCGCAGGCTGGTGATCACGTTGCGCACGGTGACGTTGGAGGCGCCCTGGCGCTGCTGGGCATGCGACACCACTTCGTCGATGGTGGTGCCCTGCTGCTGCAGGCGCTCCTGCAGCCAGCCCAGTGCCGGCATGGTCCGCGGGTCGTGGTCGCGCAGCCGCTTGGCGAGCTGGGCGGCGAACAGCTCGGACAGCGCCAGGGGCGACCGCGCGGCGATGTCCTCGTCCAGCGCCGAGCGGGCGGAGCCCAGGGCCATCAGGTGCGTGGCGAGCCGGTCGGCGTCGGCCCGCGCGGCGCGTCCCACGGTCATCTGGTCCACCAGCCGGCGCAGGTTTTCGATCAGCACGATGCGCAGCGTGATCGCCACCGCCCACAGCTCGCCGATGGTCAGCGGCTGCACGCGCTGGTAGGCCTGCAGGAAGGCCCGCAACGTGCCCGCATCCACATGGCTGTCGGTGTGGGCCACGAAGGCCCAGGTCAGGCCCAGCACCCGGGGATAGCCCGCGAAGGGGCCCGATGCGAGCTTGGGCAGCTGCCGGTAGTAGTCGGCCGGCAGATCGCCCCGGATGTCGCGCACCTGCTTTTCGACGAGGTGGTAGTTGTCCAGCAGCCACTCGGCGGCGGGCACGACCCGCCGGCCCGCCTCCAGCTCGGCCGCGCTGGCGCGGTAGGCGGCCAGCAGCACCCGAG
>NZ_BAAJYR010000745.1:0-1041 GCF_057546605.1 Acidovorax sp. KPB24-03
CGCGGCACGGGCTCGCGCGACAGCAGCACGGTCGCGGTGCCCACCAGCATCGAGGCGGCCATCGTGAGGTAGGCGGCCTGCCAGGCGCCGTGCTGGTAGCCGGCGAGGCCGGGCAGTTCGGCGCGCGCGGCCACCCACAGCACGCCCGCGCCGGCCCAGATCATCGCCAGGCGGTAGCCCGTCTGGTAGGTGGCGGCCAGCGCGGCCTGGCGGTCGGCGTCGGCCGATTCGATGCGGAAGGCGTCCAGCGCGATGTCCTGCGTGGCCGAGCCGAACGCCACGGCCAGCGCGCACCACACCAGTGGTTCGAGCGCCACGCGCGGGTCGTTGAACGCCATGCCCACGAGGCCCGCCATCACCATCGCCTGCGACACCACCAGCCAGCCGCGCCGGCGCCCCAGCCAGCGCGTGAGCAGCGGCAGCGGCATGCGGTCCACCAGTGGCGCCCACACCCACTTGAACGCGTAGGCCAAGCCCACCCAGCTCAGGTAGCCGATGGTGGTGCGATCCAGGCCCGCCTCGCGCAGCCAGAACGACAGCGTGCCCAGCACCAGCAGCAGCGGCAGCCCGGCGGAGAACCCCAGCGCCAGCATGCGCAGGCTGGCCGGTTCGAGGTAGACGAGCCAGGCCTCGCGCCAGCTGCGGCGGGGGGCGGTGGCGGGGGCGTGGTCTGGGGGCATCGGAAGGGGTGGGCGGGTCGGGCCGGGTAGGGGGATCGCAGGGATTATCCGCACCCCTTCCCCGGGGCGCGTCGGCCGTGCGCGCGCCGTGCCGCTACGATGCGCGCCATGGGCCCCGCCGCCGTCCTCCATCCCACCTGCTCGGTGCGCTGCTACAGCGGCGAACACGCCGCGCATGCGCACGGCCACGCACAGGTGCTCTACGCGCTGCACGGGCGCATGGAGCTGGAGGTGGCGGGCCGCGCCGCCTTCGTGGACACCACCTGCGGCATGGTCATTCCGGCCGGCACGGCGCACGCGTTCCTGGCCCCGCCGGGCGCGCGGATGTTCGTGATCGACGCGCCCGACCAGCCCGGCGTCG
>NZ_BAAJYR010000746.1:0-1040 GCF_057546605.1 Acidovorax sp. KPB24-03
GCACACGCTGTCGGGCGAGTCCATGGGCACGACTTGGCGCGTGCGCCTGGGCAACCCGCGCTTCGCGCCGCTCGAGCCGGTGCGTGCCGCCATCGACGCCGCGCTGGGCCGGGTCGTGCAGCAGATGAGCCATTGGAAGCCGGACTCCGACCTCTCGCGCTTCAACCGCGCCGCCGCCGGCGCCTGGCACACGCTGCCGGACGAATTCTTCACCGTGCTGCAATGCGCCTTCGACTGGTCGCAGCGCAGCGGCGGCGCCTGGGATCCCACCGTGGGCCCGCTCGTGGACCTGTGGGGCTTCGGCCCGGGGGCCGATCCGCAGGCCGGGCCCGTGGCGCGCATCCCATCGCCCCAGGCCCTGAGCGATGCACGGGCCCGCGTGGGCCATGGCCGCATCGCGTTGCAGCCTGCGCGCCGCCAGGCCCGGCAGCCGGGTGGCGCGCAGCTCGATCTGAGCGGCATCGCCAAGGGCTATGCGGTGGACTGCGTGGCGCAGCATCTGCAGGCGCAGGGCTGGACCGATTTTCTGGTGGAGGTGGGTGGCGAGCTGCGTGCCAGCGGCCGCCGGCCGGATGGGCAGCCCTGGCGCGTGGCCGTGGCCGATCCCGCGGGCCATGCACCGCGCGCGCTGGTGCTCAAGGGCATGGCGGTGGCCACCTCGGGCGACCTCTGGCATGCGTTCGACCATGCGGGCCGCCGCTATTCCCACACCATCGATCCGCGCACCGGCGAACCCGTGCACCACGCGCTGGCGAGCGTGACGGTGCTGCATGCCGAGTGCATGCAAGCCGACGCGCTGGCCACCGTCATCACCGTGCTGGGCCCGCAGGACGGCCTGGACTTCGCGCGGCGGCAGGGCCTGGCCGCACTGGTGTGCGAGCGCACGCCGCAGGGCCTGGCCTGGGCCGCGACGCCGGCCTTCGAAGCGCTGGCGGGGGCCTGACACCATCGCCTGCTGCATCCCATGGTTCTTTCGATTCCCGTGCCGCGCCTTGCTGCGGCATTCATCCTGGTCCTGCCCTATGGGCTGATGTGCGCCG
>NZ_BAAJYR010000747.1:0-1039 GCF_057546605.1 Acidovorax sp. KPB24-03
GGCCGCTGCCGCTCACGCGGCGCGAATACCGCCTGCTGGCCTGCCTGCTGCGCGGCGCCGGCCGCATCCAGTCGCGCGAGGCCCTGCTCGCCGGCGCCTGGGGCGACGACAGCGAAAGCACCGACCGCACGGTGGACACCCACATCAAGACGCTGCGCGCCAAGCTGCGCGAAGCGGACCCGGCGCGCGAATACATCAGCACGCACCGGGGCATGGGCTACTGCCTGGAGCCATGAGCGCCCGCTGGCACCGCTCCGTGCAGCCCACCCTGGCGAGGGCCTGACCCATGCGCCTGGGCATCCGGCTGCTGTTCGCCTTCTTCCTGATCAACGGCATCGCGGCCTTCTTCGTGCTGCGCGTGTTCACCGCCGAGATCAAGCCCAGCGTGCGCGAGGTGATGGAAGACATGATGGTGGACACCGCCAACATCCTGGCCGAGCTGGCGAGCGACGACCTGGCCGCCGGCCGCCTGGGCGCCACCGCGCCCGGCACGCCCGAGAGCCGCTTCGCGCAGCACGTGCGCCAGTACGCCAGCCGCCCGGTCGATGCCGCGATCTGGGGGCTGACCAAGCAGACGCTCGATTTCCGCATCTATGTGACCGATGCCGCCGGGCGCGTGGTGTTCGATTCCGAGCGCAGTGCCGTGGGCGAGGACTACTCGGGCTGGCGCGACGTGGCGCGCACGCTGCGGGGCGAGTACGGCGCCCGCGCCACGCGCGAGGTGCAGGGCGACGACACCAGCGGCGTGATGTACGTGGCCGCCCCCATCCTGGTGGCCGGGCCGTCCGGCCGCACCATCGGCGGCGTGCTCACCGTGGCCAAGCCCACGCGCTCGGTGCAGCGCTTCATCGACCGGGCCGAGCGCAAGGTGCTGCGCGGCGGCCTGCTGCTGCTGGCCCTGTCGGCGTTGGTGGGCGTGGCCGTCACCGTGTGGACCGTGTGGCACGTGCGCCGCCTGCGCGACTACGCCCTGAGCGTGCAGGGCCCGGCCGACGGCGGCCTGAACCCCACGCAGCCCCTGGCCGTGCCGCGGGTGCCG
>NZ_BAAJYR010000748.1:0-1037 GCF_057546605.1 Acidovorax sp. KPB24-03
ACTCGCCGCCGAACGTCGCCTGCATGCCCGGGCATTGCGCAGCGATGCCCGCCGGCGTGGGGGGCGGGCCGCCGCGCACCCACTGGCCGAGCGCCGCCAGCAGCGTGGGATAGGCGGCATCGGTCAGGTAGCTGTGGGATTTGTCGGCCGTGAAGGTCTGCACCAGGTGGCCGGCCGTGCCGGCGCGCTCCATCGTGCGGCGAAAGCTGTCCTCCATCTCGACGAAGGCGGTGGGATCGTCCACGCCGTGCACGGTCAGCACCGGCACCGGGATGCGCCCGTCGGGGTCGGCGTCGCGCGCGAAGGTGGCCACGGCCTGCGGATCGGCGCGGTAGCGCTGCACGCTGCGGTTGAGCGCGGCATCGTCGCTCGAGCCGGTGTACACCGCGCCCCGATTGCCGAAGGGGTTGGCGCCGCCGGTGCGCCGCTGCACGATGTCCTGGAAGTGCCAGGTGGCCCAGTTCAGGTGGCCGTGGATGGCGCTTTCGCGGATGCGCACGGTCTGCACGATGGTCTGGACGCGCGACTGCTGCGCGGCCGTGCGCTGCGCTGCGAGCCGGTCCAGGCCCAGGCGACCGTCCACGCGGCGTTTCAGTTCGGCGGGTTTCAGCGTGGCATCGGGCAGCAGGCCCATCCACAGCGGGTACTGGGCTTCGGCGGGCAGCGGGTGGTTGGCGCACAGCGCCTGGTAGATCACCCGCAGGTCGAGCCGGAAGTCGTACGCCCGGCTGCCGCCGGCCAGCACGCCGCTGGTGAGCAGCACACCGTCGTAGGGGCGTTTGCCGTGGCCGTCGTCGGTGAAGAGCGATGCGCCCACGGCGGCCACGCTGGCGCCCCAGGACTGGCCGTGCAGCAGCGTCATGCGCGGCGCGGCCACGTGCTGCACGAAGATGCGCCGCAGCCGCTCGGTGTCTTCGGCCGCGGCATGCACCGCCACGCCGCCCTGGCGGTAGGTGGAGCCGGCCCAGGCGTAGCCGGCGCGCGGCACGACGGCCCAGCGCTCCAGGTCTTCCACCGTGCGCGACAGGCGCGGCGCG
>NZ_BAAJYR010000749.1:0-1029 GCF_057546605.1 Acidovorax sp. KPB24-03
CCCCCACTTTTTCCGCCGCCGCCTGGCGCCAGTTCATGAGCGTGGCCAAGCCGTACTGGCTCGGCGACAAGAAGGTCGCGGCATGGTCCCTGCTCGGCCTGCTGGTGCTGCTGATGCTGTGCGAGACGCAGCTGGCCGTGATGCTGATCGACCGCACCGGCGAGATGACCTCGGCCCTGGCCGCCAAGGACCGCGACCGCTTCTGGGACGCGGTGCGCACCTGCCTGCTGGTGCTGGGCTTCGCCGTGCCGGTGTACGCCTTCTACTACTACATGCGCGATGCGTTCTCCAACCACTGGCGGCGCTGGCTCACGCACCGCTTCCTGGACGGCTACCTGGGCGGCCGGCGCTACTACGAGCTGAACACGCAGGGCGGCATCGACAACCCCGACCAGCGCATCAGCGAGGACATCAACACCTTCACGGGCCGCTCCACGCACTTCCTGCTGATCTTCGTCGGCGCGGGCATGCAGCTGGTGGCCTTCAGCACCGTGCTGTGGTCGATCTCCAAGGTGCTCGTGGCCTTTCTGGCGGTGTACGCCCTGCTGGGCACGGTGGTGGCGCTGTACGTGTTCGGCGCGCCGCTGATCCGCCTGAACTTCTGGCAGCTGCGGCGCGAGGCGGACTTCCGCTTCGGGCTGATGCGGCTGCGCGAGAACGCCGAGTCGATCGCGTTCTACCGCGGCGAGTCGCAGGAGCGCGCGCAGCTGGACCACAGCTTCCAGGCGGTGTTCACCAACTACGCGCGGCTCATCAAGCGCCAGCGCTCGCTCAACCTGTTCCAGCGCGCGTTCAGCCAGCTCACGGTGGTGATTCCCGCCATCATCCTGGCCGATGCGGTGCTCTCCGGCGACATGGAGGTGGGCCGCGCCATCCAGGCGGCCGGCGCGTTCGCGGCGGTGCTGGCCGCCGTCTCGCTGATCGTGGACAACTTCGAGAGCCTGAGCCGCTTCGTGGCCGGCATCGGCCGGCTGGACACGCTGGCCCAGGCCCTGCTGGGTGCGCCGGCCCGGCGCGAGGAGCCGGCGG
>NZ_BAAJYR010000750.1:0-1012 GCF_057546605.1 Acidovorax sp. KPB24-03
ACCTGCGCATGCAACGCCACGGCCACGGGGCGGGCGAAGCCGCGCAGCAGCACCGCGCCGGGCCCGAGGACGAGCCGGCCGCCCGGCGCTTCATCGGTGTCGAACAGGTCGTCGGTCATGGAGTGAGCGAAGAAGGGCCGAGGCCAGGGCCACCACCGGGGGCCTTGCCGTCAGGCCGCGTCATGAAAAATGAGGCCCATCGTGTGCCGCTGTCCCGAGCGCACCCGCGACACGCCGTGCCGCATCTGCACGCGGTAGGGCCCGCGCGTGCCCTGCACCGGCCGATGGTGCACCGCGAACACCACCGCATCGCCCTGGCGCAGCGGCACCACCTCGGGCCGCGACTGCATGCGCGGGCGCTGCTCGGTCAGCACGAACTCCCCACCCGTGAAATCGGTCCCCGGCGCGGAGAGCAGCACGGCCACCTGCAGCGGAAACACGTGCGCGCCATACAGATCCTGGTGCAGGCAGTTGTAGTCGCCGGGGCCGTACTGCAGCAGCAGCGGGGTGGGGCGCGTCTGGCCGGCCGCATGGCACCGCGCGATGAACGCCGCGTGGTCCGCCGGAAAGCGGTCTTCCAGGCCCAGGGCCGCCTGCCACCGGTTGGCCACCGGCACGAGGTGCGGATAGAGCCCGGTGCGCAGCGCCGCGATGGCCTCGGGCAGCGGGTACTGGAAGTACTGGTATTCGCCACGCCCGAAGCCGTGGCGCTCCATCACCACGCGGCTGCGAAAGCGCGCAGGCTGCGTGTAGAGGCCGGCAAGGGCGCGGCAGTCGGCCGCGGGCAGCAGCGCGTCGATCACGGCCCAGCCCTGGCCGTCCAGCGCCTGGGCCACGGCGTTCCAGTCGATGGCGCACGGGTCGCGCGCGCTCATGCCTGGGCCTCCTTGTCCAGCAGCGCCCGCTTGCGCTCCACGCCCCAGCGGTAGCCGGAGAGCGCGCCGTCGGTGCGCACCACCCGGTGGCACGGAATGGCCACGGCCAGGGCATTGGCCCGCACGCCTGGCCACGG
>NZ_BAAJYR010000751.1:0-1002 GCF_057546605.1 Acidovorax sp. KPB24-03
GTGGTGGTGGACAACAAGCCCGGCGCCAGCGGCCAGATCGCCGGCGCCTACGTGGCGCGTGCCACGCCGGACGGCAGCACGCTGCTGCTGGACGCCTCGTCCTTCGCGGTCAACCCCGCGCTCTATCCCAAGATGGCCTACGACACCGACAAGGCCTTCACGCCGCTGGCCGTGCTGGCCACCTTTCCCAACGTGCTGGTGTGCTCCGCGGGGTTCCAGGCGCGCAGCGTGCAGGACGTGATCGCGCTGGCCCGCGCCAAGCCGGGCGAAGTGGCCTATGCGTCGTCCGGCAACGGCTCGGCGCAGCACCTGGCGGGAGCGCTGTTCGAGGAGCGCGCTGGGGTGCGGCTGTCGCACATTCCCTACCGGGGCGGCGGCCCCGCGATGAACGATGTCATGGCGGGACAGGTGCCGCTCTTTTTCGCCAACGTGGCCTCGGCGCTGGGCCACATCCGCTCCGGCAAGCTGCGCGCGCTGGCCGTGACGGCCGCGCTGCGGGCCCGTTCGCTGCCGGAGGTGCCCACCATGACCGAAGCGGGCGTGCGCAAGTACGAGGTGCTGGAATGGAACCCGGTGCTCGCCCCCGTCGGCTTGCCCGCCGCCACGCGCATGCGGCTGGTCGATGGCATCCGCAAGGCGCTGGGCGATGCCGAGGTGCTGGCGCGCATCCGCGCGCTGGGCGGCGACGTGTTCGCCGATGCATCGCAGGCCTCGGCCGGGGCCTTCATCCGGGCCCAGCAGGGCCAGTGGGCCCAGGTGGTGCGCGACCGCAACATCTCGGTCGGCTGAACCGATGCCGAAGGACGCCGACCGCGCCCCCCACCCTGATGCCTGGGACGGAGCCGGTGCCTGCTGGGACGCGCACGTCCATGTGTTCGACGCCGATGCGCCGACCCAGCCCGGCCACTACCGCCCCGCGCACCATCCGCTGGAGCGCATCGAGGGCCTGGCTGCCGCCCATGGGGTGCGGCATCTGGTGCTGGTGCAGCCCAGCGTGTACGG
>NZ_BAAJYR010000752.1:0-1001 GCF_057546605.1 Acidovorax sp. KPB24-03
GGGGCGTGGCCTACTTCGCCGGGCGGCGGTGGGCAGCGCGGCCGTGGCCACCGGCCGGGCGATCTCGGGCGGCACCGGACTGTCGGACGTGCTGTTCTATGCGTCGCGCCGCGGCTTTCTCAACCCGCAGGTGGGCACGGTGCTGCAGACCCACCCGCAGATCTACCAGCGCCAGCAGGCGGGGCGGCTCACCCTGGCGCTGTCTCCGCAAAGCCTGTCTCGGCTGAGGTGAATCCCATGGCTCCATCCCCCTTCAAAGACGGAACGTACTTGCTGGTCACGGCATTGGCGTGCGCAGGCGCATCGTGGCTGGCATTCGCGTATTTCGGGGAGGCGGTGTTCTACGGACTCTTCGGCCTCTCCTGGCTGGCCCTCAGCCTGGACAACGTGCGGCTGCGGCGCCAGCTCCGGAAACTGCAGGACGGGCAGGCGCCGTAGCGGCCGGGTGGGGCCAGCGGGCCACCTGCCAGACGGCCAAACGGGAAGGGTGGCTTGGGGCAAAGCTGCCATAATGCAACCCGTTTGCGTTACCAAGCCATCCCGGCGCCTTTTGCGCGCGCCGCCGGCCGCCCGCCATGCCCCGTTCTCCCCACTCCGATCCCTCCGCGCCCCGCGCCCTGCCGCCCGGTCTGCGTTCCACCCGCGCCACGCGCGCCCTGCTGGCGCTGATGTCCTCGCAGCCCTCCGTCGCGGTGTCCGGCGCGGAGGTGGAATCCGCCCTGGCACGCCGGGGCGTGGTGGTCAACCGCGTCACGGTCTACCGGCTGCTGGACCGGCTGGCCAGCGCCGGGCTGATGCGCCGGCACATCGATGCCCAGCGCGTGGCCCGCTACACCCTGGTGAGCCACAAGAGCGAGCCTGCCGCGCCGCATTTCGAGTGCAACGACTGCCACCGGCAGTTTCCCGTCACCGAAGGGGCGGCCCCGCTGCAGGCGGCCGCGCGCCAGATGCTGAAGGCCTTGGCCTCGGCCGGCCACGACCGCCTGGCGCTGGACGTCGCC
>NZ_BAAJYR010000753.1:0-1001 GCF_057546605.1 Acidovorax sp. KPB24-03
CGCGCGCGTCGCCGAATGGCGCACGCACCCGCGCGTGCAGTCCCTGAGCGACGAGTCGCGCGAGCGGCTGCTGCGGCTGGTGCAGCGCACCGCGCGCTGGCTGGCCGAGGGCCAGGTCAACGAAGACGCCGTGGTGCGGCTGATCGGCTGGCTCGAATCGCTGCTGCGCCGCGACATCTACCTGGCGCTGCTGCTGGAGCGCCCCTCCGTCCACGAGCACCTGCTGCACCTGCTGGGCGCCGCGCAGTGGCCCGCCCGCTACATGCTGCAACACCCCGGCGTGATCGACGAACTGGCGGGCGACGCGCTGCTGGCCGAACGCTTCGTGCCGCAGGACTTCGAGCACGAACTGGGGCTGCGCATCGCTTCGCTGCAATCGACCGGCGAGGACGACGACGAGACCCTGCTGAACCTGCTGCGCCGCGCCCACCATGCCGAGACCTTCCGCACGCTGGCGCGCGACGTGGAGCGCCGCATCACCGTGGAGCAGGTGGCCGACGACCTCTCGGCCCTGGCCGACAGCGTGCTGCGCGTGACCGCGCAGTGGTGCTGGAGCCGCCTGAAGAACCGCCACCGCGAGGTGCCGCAGTTCGCCATCATCGGGTACGGCAAGCTGGGCGGAAAGGAGCTGGGCTACGGCAGCGACCTGGACATCGTTTTCGTGTTCGACGACGACGACGACCGCGCGCCCGAGGTGTATTCGGCCTTCGTGCGCAAGCTCATCAACTGGCTCACGGTGAAGACCGCCGAGGGCGACCTCTTCGAGATCGACACCGCCCTGCGGCCCAACGGCAATTCGGGCCTGCTGGTGACCAGCTTCACCGCGTACGCCAACTACCAGCAACGGCGCGGCAGCAACACCGCCTGGACCTGGGAGCACCAGGCCATGACGCGGGCGCGCTTCCTGCTGGGCACTGAAGACCTGGCCCCGGCCGGCCCGCTCGCGCCCCTGCCCGAAGGCAGCGAGGCGCCTGCGGGGCAGCGGCCGCAACCTGCGCGAG
>NZ_BAAJYR010000754.1:0-1001 GCF_057546605.1 Acidovorax sp. KPB24-03
CAGCCGCCCGTGACGGGCGGAAAGAACGCCACTTCCGCCCCATCGGCCAGCGCCGCGGATTCGTCGCTCAGCGTCTGGTCGAGCGCCATGCGCACCGCGCGGCCGCGGCCCAGGCTGTGCGCCCAGGGCCCGCCGCGCGCGATCAGTTCGTCGCGCAGCGCGCCCAGCGTGGCCGCCTGCGTGGCCAGGCGTTCGCTGCCCTGCCCCACGGCCTCGCGGATCGCGGCGAAGTAGCGCACGGTGACGGTGCGGCTCATGACTGCAGCTCCGCCCAGGGAATGAAGCGCACGGTATCGCCCCGCGCGATGGTCTGGCCGGCCGGGGTGTCCACCACGCCGTCGCCCCAGGCGACCGACGTGAGCACGCCCGAGCCCTGGTGGGGAAACAGGTCCAGCCCGCCCGCCGCATTGCGCCGCACGCGCAGGAACTCGCGGCGCCGGTCCGCGCGCGGCCAGTCGAAGTCGGCCGTGGCCGCCACGCTCTGCGGGGCGACGGCCTGCACGCCCTGCAGCCGCAGCAGGAACGGGCGCACCAGCAGCGCGAAGGTCATGAAGCTCGACACCGGATTGCCCGGCAGCCCCATGAAGTGCGCCGCGCCGATGCGGCCATGGGCGAAGGGTTTGCCGGGCTTCATGGCGATCTGCCACAGGTCCAGCCGGCCCAGGGCCTCGACGGCGGGCTTGACGTAGTCTTCGTCGCCCACCGACACGCCGCCGCTGGTCAGGATCAGGTCGTGCTCCAGGCTGGCGCCACGCAGCGCCTCCAGCGTGGCCTCGCGCCGGTCCGGCACGATGCCCAGGTCGGTCACCGCGCAGCCCAGGCGGCGCAGCAGCCCCCGCAGGAAGAACCGGTTGCTGTTGTAGATGGCGCCGGGCGGCATGCGGGCCGGGTCCACCTCGCCGGGCATGACGAGTTCGTCGCCGGTCGAAAACAGCGCCACGCGCGGGCGCCGCGCCACGGTGAGCCGCGCCAGGCCCGATGCCTCGCGGCCAGCCCCAGCG
>NZ_BAAJYR010000755.1:0-999 GCF_057546605.1 Acidovorax sp. KPB24-03
GGCCCAGGCGGTGGCCAGCGGCACGGCCAGCCCCAGGCCTGCGCCGAGCCGCAGCGCCTGCCGGCGCGACAGTGGTGCCGAGGCGGCAGGAATGCCTTCCGGTCGCTTGGTTGGCATGGCGTCAGTCCCCATCGGCATCCGAAAACCCGATGCTCACCTGCAATGCTGGCGCGATCTCGGCCTCGGCCAGGCGCTTGAGCGCGGTCAGCTCCTTGGCCGCCTGCAGCACTTGCGGCCCGGTGTTCTTTCCGGGCTGCGCCAGGGCGGCAAAGGCGGTGTCGATGCGCTGCGTGGCCTGCAGCAACTGGTCGGCCAGGGGGTTCAGGCCGCGGCCGCGCAGGTAGGTTTCCAGCGGCACGAGGGCCTCGCCCGGCTTGGGCAGCGCGGCGCCTTGCGGCAGCACGGCCAGCGTGCGCAAGGCCTGCCATTCGGCGGCCCAGGCTTCGGGGGTGAGGCCGCTGGCGGCGCGTGGGTAGTCCGGCGTGCGGCTGCCCTGGGCGGCGCGCAGCGGCTTTTCCATGTGGGCCCAGCGCAGGCGTTCGATGCCGCCCACCCACTGGTTGATGAACTCGCCCATGGCCTGGGTGGAGCGCTCCTGCTCGTCCTCGGCGGCCAGTCGGTGGTGGCGGCGCCGTCGAACGCCGCCTTGAGCGCCACCGCCTCGCGCTCCACGTCCAGCGCCGCCTCCACCGCATACCGGCAGGCCGGGCGTGGCGGGCGCGGCCGGCTGCGTCCACAGCAGCCATTCGAGGGCGGGCAGGCCCTTGGCGGGCGTGCCCACGCGCTCGAACGCCTTGGCACCCTGCGGCTGGGCCTTGATGGCGCGCTCGATGAGCGAGGGCCGAGTGGGTGCGAAGTCGATCTGGCGCTGCGTGCGCCGGGCGATCACCGGGCCCACGGCCACGGCGCCCAGGCTCTCCCACGCGAGCATGGTGCTGCGCCAGGCGCCGCGGGCAGCGTCCAGCGCCGCGCCGGCCTGTGCCGGCGGCGCATCGCACA
>NZ_BAAJYR010000756.1:0-997 GCF_057546605.1 Acidovorax sp. KPB24-03
GAGCCCATGCGCTCCAGGCTGGCGGCGTGGCGGGCGCAGGGCCGCCAGGGTGCGCAGGGGGCAGGTCGTGCGGGCAACCGGCGCGGCGGGCGATGCGGAGGGTCGGCCTGGGCCAGCCGCAGCAGGGCCAGGGCTTCGAAGGCCGTAGCGCCTTGGGCCAGTGCCGGGTCGCCGCCGGAGGGCTGCGGCAGGCGGCGGGCGGCGGCCTTGTCCTTTTCTGGTCCTGGTTCTGGTTCTGGCCCTTGCCTTGGCCGTCCGGACGCTGGGGTTTCCTGCGCTTCGGCAGGCCCTGCCAGCTCGCCCTGCCCGCCGAAGGCCGGGTGGTGCTGCCGGATCAGCGAAAGCAGCCGGGCCCGGCCGCCCCAGAGGCGCTCGGTGCTGGCCACCTCCAGCAGCAGGGCTTCGTCGAGCAGCGCCACCCGGGGCGTGAAGCGCAGCGCCCACCAGCCCGCCGAGGCGGCCGGCGCGCCGGGCGGCAGTTCATCCAGCGACGAAGGCACGGCGATCCAGTGCATGGACCCGCTCCTGATGGACCGCCACCCCCTGTGGCGCGCCAGGCCGCTGTGCAGCCGGCACTGAGGCATCGCCCGGAAACCGGCGCGCCTTCAACGCCCGCATCGCCGCCAGCACGGCGGACAGCGCGGACGCATGCGCGCAGACCGGCACCGGCTGCATCAACGGCGGCCCGCGCCGCTTGAGAACATGCACCTGAAGCACGCCGGGCGCCCTGCCCCCGTCCGGCCATCCCGGGACTTGCGCCGGAGCCGGCAGCCCCGGCGCGTGCCCCAGCGCTGGCGAACCTTCTGCCCCCTGAATCCCCTGGATCGCTGGAACGCCCTGCACCACCCACAGCCGCAGCGGCGCGGGTGAGGCTTGCTGGCGAAGGTCCTGCGGGCGGAACACCCAGAGCAGCGCCGCCTGCTGGGCCGCAGCCAGCTGCAGGCGGCGCAGCGCTTCGGGCGGCGCCTGGGGCAGCCAGGCCAGCACGGCCAGCACG
>NZ_BAAJYR010000757.1:0-996 GCF_057546605.1 Acidovorax sp. KPB24-03
AGCCGAAGTGGCGGCGAAGGCATCGGCGGCGCTCGCGGCGGCGGCCACGGCGGCGTCGATCTCGGCCGGGGTGGATTCGGGCCAGGCGGCGCCGTGGGGCTGGCCGGTGCGGGCATCGATGGATTGCAGGGTGTTGTCGGGCATGGAGGTTCCTGAAAAGGGCAAGGGCCGTCGCGGCCTGCTGTCTCACTGAATGGAATTGTTCGCCGATCGGCAGGGGCCCGCCGTTGGGAGCCTGCCATCGTAATGAAAGGGCGAGCCGCCTAAAATCCCTGCGGCCCGCCGCCCCTTCCCCGCGCGGTTCTGAATTCCATTTCGTGAGACAAACATGCCTGCATCGCCCGGAGACGGCACCGCCGCGCTCGAAAAAGCCCTCGACGTGCTGGACGCCGTGGGCGCCGCGCCGCAAGGCCTGAGCCACGCCGACCTGGCAGCGCGGCTGGCGTTGCCCCGCACCACGGCCTACCGCCTGCTGGCCACGCTGGTGGCGCGCGGCATGCTGCGCCGCGATCCGCTGCGCAAGGTGTACTGCCTGGGCGTGCGCTGCTTCGAGCTGGCACGTCAGGCCCATGCCATGCCCGATCTGGCCGCGGCGGCCGTGATGGAACTGCGCACGTTGCGCGACCTGACGGGCGAGACCACCTACCTGGCCGCGCTGGACGGGCGCGACGTGGTGTCGCTGGAGCGCTGCGATGGCGCGCACAGCCAGCGCTCGTCCAGCGCGCTGGGCCAGCGCAAGCCGGTGTACTGCACCAGCCAGGGCAAGGCCATCCTCTCCGCCATGGACGGCGCGGCGCGCGATGCCCTGGTGCGCGAACTGGTGCTGCGCCCCCTCACGCCCCGCACGCTGACCGACCGGCGGCGCCTGCTGGCCGAGCTGCGGGTGACGGCGGCGCGCGGCTACGCGATCGACGACGAAGAGATCGTGCCCGGCGTGCGCTGCGTGGGCGCGCCCATCATCGACGGCCTGGGCCAGGTGCGCGGCGCGCTCAGCGT
>NZ_BAAJYR010000758.1:0-990 GCF_057546605.1 Acidovorax sp. KPB24-03
ACGATCTGATCGTGTGGCGCGCGGTGCTCAGGCGGCGGCGGGGTCCGCGCCCGCCAGCACCGGGCCGAAGCTGCGGTCCCACAGCGGCGCCACCTGGGCCTTGCCGTCGAGCACGCCCAGTTGCAGGAAAGCATCGGCCACGGACTGGTGGCCCTGCACCACGGCCTCGGTCACGGGGCGCAGGTCGTAGTCGGTGCTGCGGTTGTTCCACAGCTCGATCAGATCGCCCACCGGCACCCGGGTTTCGGCGGCCTGGGCCCGCGCGTAGTCCAGGTAGTTGCCATTGGCCCACAGGTAGGCGCGGCGCAGCCGCTGCAGGTAGTCGGCCAATGCCGCATGGCGCAGCGGATCGGCCAGCGCGCGGGGGTTGGCGTAGAGCGGAAAGTTGCCCGACAGGTAGCCCACCCCGGTCTTGAGCACCCGCGCGCCGTAGCGCAGCCGGGCGATCTGCCCGTTGTAGCCGTAGATGGCCCAGGCATCCAGGTCGCCCCGGTCGAAGGCCGACAGGCCATCGGACGGCGTGAGGCTGACCGGCGTGATGTCCGCGAACGACAGGCCCGCCTCGGCCAGCTGGCGGCTCAGGAAGTAATGCGAGGTGGTGGCCCGCACATAGCCCACACGCTTGCCCTTCAGATCGGCGATGCGCTGGATGGGTGCATCCTTTCGGGCGAGCGTGACCTGGTTGTTCAAATCCTCGCGCGTCACGGCCACGAAGCGCACCTGGGCCTTCTGCCGCGCCGCGAACAGCGCGGGAATCTCGCTGCCCGACCCCAGGTCCAGCGCATCGCCGTTGATGGCCTCGATGTGCAGCACGCCGTTGTTCAACTCGCGCCACTCGATGCGGTAGGGCGTGTTGGCCAGGCCGGCCGCGCTGATCAGTGGGCGCCACAGGCCCTTGTAGGTGCCGATGCGCAAGGTGACGCCGGACAGGTCGGGCCCCGCAGCCGATGGCCGCGCCAGGGCCGGCAGGCCCAGCGCGGCGGCGGCACC
>NZ_BAAJYR010000759.1:0-987 GCF_057546605.1 Acidovorax sp. KPB24-03
GGGCGTGGCCCGGGGCGCGAGCACGCGCGCAAGGTGCTCCTGCTGGCCGGTTGCGTGCAGCCCGCCATGGCGCCCAACATCAACGCCGCCACGGCGCGCGTGCTCGATGCGGCGGGCATCCAGACCGTCGTGGCGCCGCAGGCCGGCTGCTGCGGCGCGGTGCGGTTCCACCTGAACGACCAGGCGGGCGGCAAGGCGCAGATGCGCGCCAACATCGATGCGTGGTGGCCGTTCGTTGAGCAGGGCGGTGTCGAGGCCATCGTCATGAATGCCTCGGGCTGCGGCGTCACCGTCAAGGACTACGGCCACCTGCTGCGGGACGACCCGGCCTATGCCGATCGCGCCGCGCGCATCAGCGCGCTGACGCAGGACCTGTCCGAGTGGCTGCCCGAGCTGCTGGCCGGGCTGGCCGGCACGCTGCGCGGCCGCGTGGTGCCGCCGGACACGCTGTTCGCCTACCACCCGCCGTGCACCCTGCAGCACGGCCAGAAGCTGCGCGGCGGCGTCGAGACGCACCTGAGCGCCCTGGGCTTTCGCGTGCGGGTGGCGCGCACCGAGGCGCACCTGTGCTGCGGCTCGGCCGGCACCTACTCGGTGCTGCAGCCGGAGCTGGCCTATCCGCTGCGCGACCGCAAGCTCGCGGCGCTGGGCGAGGCGTTCGGCGAGCCGCCGCCCGGGGCCATCCTGTCGGCCAACATCGGCTGCATCACCCACCTGCAAAGCGGCACGCCGCTGCCGGTGCGCCACTGGGTGGAAGTGCTCGACGAGGCGCTGTCGCCCGCCGCGCGCTGACCCCGCCGGCCCCGAGGCTGGCATGATGGTGGGTTTTGACCGCCGCGCTGACGCGCACCAACCGCGTTTTCCTCTGCCATGACCGACTCCGTGACCGCACAAGAACAACAGAACCACGTCCCCGCGCCGGGCCTCCACCTCGGCGGCCGCGACCGACGCTTCCAGCGCACCGGCCGCGACCGGCGCCGCTGCCGC
>NZ_BAAJYR010000760.1:0-986 GCF_057546605.1 Acidovorax sp. KPB24-03
CGCCGAGCCCCTGCTGCAGGCGCTGCGCGCGCAGCCCCTGCCCGCGGGCGATTTCCACGCCTGGGTGGCCTGCGAATCGGCCGTGGCCAAGGCCCTGCGCGCGCACCTGGTGGGCGAGCGAGGCGCCTACCCCAAGTGGGTCAAGGCCTCGGGCTACTGGCGCCGGGGCAGCGCGGCCACGCACGACACGCACGAGGACTGACCGGGAGGGACCGGCAGGCGCCGCGCGGGCCCCTCATGCGGGCCGCGCGGCCAGACCCTGCGCCACATGGTCGATCCAGGCCCGCACCCGCGCCGGCAGAAAGCGGTTGGGCGGGTAAAGCAGCCAGGCCGTGCCGGAATACGCCGTGGTGTGGCGCCAGCCGGGCAGCACGCGCACCAGCGTGCCGGCCGCCAGGGCCGCCTGCGCCGTGAAGCCCGGCAGCGAGGCGATGCCCAGGCCGCCCAGGGCGGCCTCGCACCGCACCTCGCTGTGGTTGGCCACATAGCGGCCGCGCACCTTCACCACGGCGGATTCCGCTGCGCCACCCCCGCCACCCGGCCGCTCGAAGCGCCAGTGCCGGTCGCGCTCGTCCTCGCCCAGGGGCAGGCAGTCGTGCTGCGCCAGATCGCGCGGGTGCTCCGGCAGGCCGCGCTGCGCCAGGTAGGCCGGGCTGGCGCACACCACGTGTTCCACCGGCTCCAGCGGCCTGCCCGCCAGGCCCGGGGGCGGCGCGTCGGTGATGCGCACCGCCACGTCGATGTGCTCGGTGAACAGGTCCACGGTGCGGTCGGTGATGACCAGTTGCACGTCCACCTGCGGGTGCGCGGCCAGGAAGGACGGCACCAGCGGGTGCAGCCGCTGGCGTCCATAGGCCTTGGGCGCGCTCATGCACACCAGGCCGCTGGGCACGTCGGCATGGTGGCCGGCCAGCGCCAGCACCTCGCGCGCGCACGATTCCAGCCCCTGGCAGCGCGCGAACGCCGCGTGGCCCGCCTCGGTCAGG
>NZ_BAAJYR010000761.1:0-984 GCF_057546605.1 Acidovorax sp. KPB24-03
GCCCTGCAGCTGCCAGCCGTTGTCCCAGCCGCTGACCGTGCCCACGCGGTGCGCTTGCACCAGGCCCGCGCGCAGGGCCTCGATGCGCCGCATCTCCCAGGGCCCCAGGCGCAGCGGGTCGCCGTCCTGGCGCTGCCGGCCGGCGTTGCGCAGCGGATCGGTAAGCAGGTCCACCATCGCGCCGACGATGGCCTTGAGCGGCGCCGCGGGCGCATCGATGCGGCGCCCGCCGGGCGCGCGCAGCGAGACGGTGGCGTGGTCGTCGATGGCGGCCATCTGCGCGGCGTTCAGCCAGCGCGGGTCGCGCCGGAGCAGATCGGCCAGCAGGGGCGCCAAGTCCAGCGTTTCGCCGTCTACCTCGATGCCCAGGCTCAGCAGCCAGGCCCCTTCGCGTTCGGGCAGATGCAGCTTTTGCACCGGGCGTTCGCGCGGGCCGAGCGGGCCGGCGAGGTCCTTGCCCAGCAGCTCGCCGGTGTCGGGATCGAGGCGCAGCGTCAAGCGCTGCACGGGAACGCTCTCGTGCGCGAAGCCGGGCAGTACCGACACGGCCCAGCCGTGGGCCTGCAGGCGCGGCACCTGCTCGGCCCAGAAGTCGCCGAAGGCGGCCTCCTGCGGCAGCGTCCAGACAGGGCCCAGCACGGGAGCACCCGCACGGTCGCGCCACTGCAAGGCCGTTTCGGGCACCGGCAGCAGGCCCAGGTCGCGCACGAGGTCGATGGCGTCTGCCTCGGCCGCCCCATCGCGCTGCAGGCGCAGCACGGGGCCGCCGGTGTCGTACAGCTCCTGCACGGCCGGCGGGCGGCTGTTGAGCACCGAGGTGGGGGCGGGCGTTTCCCAGGCGGCGCCATCCAGCGTGCGGTAGGTCCAGTCGATGCGGGCCAGCGTGACCTGGTCGCCGCGCGGGCCGATCGGCCCGTGGGGCCGCAGGCCCAGCAGGCCGTCGCCACGGCCCAGCGTCTGCAGCGTGATGCGCGGCTGGAATCG
>NZ_BAAJYR010000762.1:0-983 GCF_057546605.1 Acidovorax sp. KPB24-03
TGAGCGCCGCCACCACGACCCCGCGCGTGATCGACATGCGCTGCCGGCCCGCCTACCTGCACGACTTCTTCGGCCGGACGCCCGGCTCGCCCGGCGAAGACCTGGCGCGCTGGCTGAACCGGCGCGTGGGCACGCGCGGCGATGACGCGCACTTCACCCGCTCGCGCACGCCCGAAGGCTTTCTGGCCGAGGTGCGCGATGCCGGCCTGTCGCACGCCGTGGTGGTGGGCCGTCACACGCCCGGCCAGCACCTGCCCAACGACGCCATCCATGCCATCGTGCAGGGCCAGCCGGAGCTGATCGGCATCGGCGCGGTGGACCCGGCGCTGCAGGGCGAGGCCGCCGCGCTGGCCGAAGTGGAGCGCGCCGTGAAGGTGCTGGGCCTGGCGGGCATCGACATCGAACCGGGCTTCGGCCAGCCGCCGCGCCACCCGGACGACCCGGTGTACTTTCCCATCTACGAGCGGGCGCAACAGCTGGGCGTGCCCGTGTTCCTGATGACCGGGCCGACCTCGCCCGACCTGCGCTTCAACGACCCGGCCCCGGTCGCGCGCGTGGCGCAGGCCTTTCCGCGCCTGCCCATCGTGGCGTACCACGGCTGGTGGCCCAACGTGCAGCAGGCCATCGGCCTGGCCTTTCGCTACGACAACGTGTTCCTGGTGCCCGACATGTATTTGTTCCAGCCCGGCAGCCCGGCCTATGTGGAGGCGGCCAATGGGTTTCTGGGCGACCAGCTGCTGTTCGGCTCGTCGTACCCGTTCCGGCCGATCGGCCAGTCCATCGAGGACGCCCTGGCGCTGGGCCTGCGCGAGAGCGTGATCGACCGGGTGCTGTACGGCAATGCGGCGCGGCTGCTGGGCATCGGCAGCGTGCCGGTGCAGGCCGGGCCCGCCTGACTCCCGTCGGCCTGCGGCGCCCGCCCGGCAAGGCGCCGGGCTTTTTCTCAGAAGGTTTCCCAGTCGTCATCCGACCGCGATGACGGC
>NZ_BAAJYR010000763.1:0-977 GCF_057546605.1 Acidovorax sp. KPB24-03
AGCCGAGGCCGGCAGGGGCCGGCCGGAGCCGGGCGGATAAAATCGCCGCCTGCGGCCCGGCCGTGGCCCTGGGCGGGGCTGTCTGCACCTGCCTCCAGCGCCATGCCTGCGCCCGCCCCGGTTCGCCGCTTTGCGCGGGCTGCGGCATCATAACGAAGCCTTTTTCTCCCCCCGCCGCGCCCTGGAGCCGCCCCATGACCGAATCCTCCCACGACACCGCCGCCGCCGCTGCCGCCGGCACCGAACCCGCCCTCGACAACGATGCGCTCGACGAGCTGGACACGCTGCTGGACGACCTGCGCAGCCGTGCCGAAGAAATCCCGCAGTGGGAGTTCTGCGACGGTTTCCTGACCGCGCTGGCCTGCACGCGCCGTGCCATTCCCGCCGCCGAATACCTGCCCATGCTGCTGGACGACGGCGGCCCCATCGATGTGACCGAGGGCGCGGGCGCCCCGCTGCCGCTGCTGCCGGCCTTCAAGGACGAGGCCCAGCAGGCGCGGTTCATGGAGCTGTGGACGCTGCGGTTCGACGAGGTCAGCCGCCAGCTGGCGACCGAGGTGGAATCGCTGGAGGACGACCGCGCCTTCCAGCCCGAGGTGATGGACATGCGCGGCGCCGTGGCCTGCCTGCCCGAGGAAGAACGCGCCGAGATGGCCGGCCAGGACATTCCCTCGTTCGGCCAGGTGTGGGCGCTCGGCTTCATGTTCGCCGTCGAGAACTGGCCCGAGGAATGGGCCGCCCCGCGCGACAAGGACGCCGCGCAGTGGCTGGACGGCGCGCTGGAGAACATCGTGGTGCTGACCGAGGACGACACCGGCAAGCCCGAGCACAACCTGTATGCCGAGGACGGCCCGGCCAGCGTGAGCGAGGCCCGCCTGGAGTCGTTCAGCGAAGCCGTCTGGGCCGTGTACGACCTGCGCCAGCTCTGGAAGAGCATCGGCCCGCGCGTGGAGGCCGTGCGCCGCGCCGACACCCCC
>NZ_BAAJYR010000764.1:0-973 GCF_057546605.1 Acidovorax sp. KPB24-03
GTGCCGCTGGCCGTCTGGTCGTTGGGCACGCAGTCCCGCCCGATGGCCTGGCGGCACAGGCCATTGCCGGGGGCGGGCTGCCCGGCGAACGGGGCGAAGACCGGGCCCGGGCCGGGCGCGTGCGGGTAGCGGTACACGGGCCGGGTCACATGGTCGAAATGGTTGCCCTCCATCAACAGGCGGGCCGTGGCCGTCAGGGGCATGGCCGCGCCTTCGCCGCTGAGGTTCTCGAAATAGTTGTTGACCAGGTGCGCGGCCACGGTGGCGTTCTTCATGCCGCCCGCATGCGGCCCGCGGCCCGAGGTGTCGTGCACGTAGTTGCGGGCCACGGTGATCGTGTCCTGCGCGCCCAGGAACAGCCACAGCCAGTAGTGGTGGCCGTCGCAGGTGGCCGACTGGCCGGTGCGTCCATCGAACTCGTTGCCGGACAGGGTGACGTGCGCGGCGCTGCCAAAGCCCGTCACCACCATCTGGCGGCCGATGCGCGCGAACAGGTTGTGGTCCACCCACACGCCGTCGGCGCCGTCGATGGTCAGCGCATCGCCGCCCCAGACGACGCCCGGGTTGATGTCGGTGATGCGGATGTTCTGGACGATGACGTTGCGGTTGCCGTCGCCGATGCGCAGGCCCCGGCCCTGGATGCCGGCGTTGCGTCCGATGCCGACGAGGGTCTTGTTGGAGCCCACGGGCAGGGGGCGGCGCCCGGCGTTGTCGTAGGTCACCAGGGCGGCCGGGCGGCCGTCGCAGAAGTGGGCGACGTTCAGGCCCCATTGGCCTCCCTGGCCCGGCGGGGTGCCCCGGCAGGCGAAGGCCAGGCACCCGGCCTCGGTGGTGGTGGCGGAGCCGTTGGCCTGCAGCGACCCCCGGAAGTCGAACAGGCGGTCCAGCACGATCACGCGCGGTGCGTCGTCGGTGCACCGCGGGCCCTCGGCGCGCTGGCACAGCGCGCGCTCCAGGCCCTGCAGCGAAGTGG
>NZ_BAAJYR010000765.1:0-968 GCF_057546605.1 Acidovorax sp. KPB24-03
CGCGCCCTGGGGAAGGGCGGCCAGGCGTTCGAGCGCGGCGTTGGCATCGCGCTCGTCCAGCGACCAGCGGGCCGCCCGCAGGTGCGCGCCTTCGCGCAGCTCCAGCTCGGTGACCGGCGCGCGGTCGGGGATGTTGTTGAGCGCGTTCTGCAAATGCGCCTCGCGCGTGGCGCGGTCCTGCAGGGCGTGCGAGCTTTCGGCGGCCACCAGATGGGCCAGCGTGCGCAATTGGCGGCCGTGCGGCACGGCCTCGCCTGAGGCCTCCAGCGCGCTCTCTTGCGCGAGGGCGGCGGTCGCGGCCTTGCGCGAGCGGATGAAGCGCCCGGCCAGCAGCTGCGACAGCGCATCGAGCAGCGCCGCGTGCATGGAGCGCTCCTTTTGCTGGGCGCGCCAGCGCCGCGCCTGGCGGGGCAGCTCCAGCAGCGCGGCCAGGGCGCGCAGCGCCGCATACAGCGTGGCGAAGCCGCCGACCAGCAGCAGCAGGACGAGGTTGAGCGACAGATCGACGCGGTAGGGCGGCCAGAACAGGGTCACCGTGCCCTGGTTGTTGCCCGCGAACAGCGCGGCCGCGACGGCCACGCCAAAAAGTGCCAGAAACCAGAGTGCGGCGCGCATGGGTGGGCGGTCCTCCGGTGGCTTTAGCGGCCGGCCGCGGCCGTGGCCAGGGCGGACAAAGTTTCGTCCAGCGGCGGCAGCTCGGCCGTGCGGATGTGCGACTGGGCCTGCTGCAGCACCGTGGCGGCCATCTGCGTGCGGCGCGACGCGGGGTCGAAGTAGCGGTTGAGCGCGGCGCTGGCGGCGGCCAGGTCGGCGCGGGCCGAGTCGAGCTGGCGGGCCAGCACGCCCAGGCGGGCGTTCATGAGCTTGAGCTTCAGGTTCTCGCGCAGGAAGAACGCCTGGTCGGGCGACACCAAGATGGCCTCGGGCCGGTCGATGCGGCTCACGCGCAGCAGGGCCGCGGGCCTCGT